>JAZNLP010000073.1:0-3963 GCA_045579165.1 Faecousia sp. | reverse complement strand
GGCTGCTGCCCGCTTTGCCGCAGGGTTCTTGCTTCCTCAGCGGTGACCAGGCGCTTTCTGCCCCCATCTGTAAACACAATGCCCCAGTTTTTCAGCTCCCGCTGACCTGCCGCCAGCGCTGCCGCCAGCGCCCGGTTTTTGCCCCCGTCGGGCAGTCCCGGGGCGTACAGATACACGCTTTTTCCCTCTGCCAAAGCATCCAGCACCGACTCTTCCTGAAACCGCAAAAGCTGCCCCCGGGTCAAAGAACCGATGACCACCACATCATAGGGCGCTTCATCCACATAGGAATAGCCCAGCTGCACCGGCGGCACCTTGCCGATCAGTAACGCCCGGGTCATGATAAGATCCTCCCCAGGTCGCCCTTTTGGAAGCCGCAGGCGTTTGCCTCGTCATAATCAACGTGGACAAAGGTAGCAAAATCCTTGCTGACCCGCACCAGCACATCCTCGAAAATCGCAGGCCGCTGGGTGTAGACCTGCAGCTTTACGATCTGCTTGTCCTTTACCCCCATTTTGGCAGCGTCCTCCGGGGTCATGTGGATATGCCGCTGGGCGGCGATGACCCCCCGGTCAATGGCAACAACGCCGCAAGGGCCCTGAAGCTCCGCCCCGGGACTGCCCTCCACACTTCCAGAAGGGCGCACCGGAGGTGTCAAACCCAAAACCCTCGCATCGGTCAGGGACACCTCCACCTGAGCTTCCTTCCGTTCCGGCCCAAGCACCGCCACATTGTCAAAGCGGCCCTTTGGGCCGATGTCCGAGACGCGCTCCTTGGCAAGGTACTGCCCCGGCTGGGACAGGGGTCGCTCCGGGGTCAGACCGTGACCGAAGAGGATCTTCGCCTGCTCCTTCGTCACATGGACATGGCGGCCGGAGGCCTCCAGCTCCACAAAGAGCCGCCCCATCACCGCGTCCACCACCGCCTGTATTTCCCTGTTATCCATAATTCCACATCCTGTTAAAAAATCACGCTGTCCATTTTAAATATCACGTCATTCCGAGCCAGTGCGCACACTGGCGTGGGA
The DNA here is from genome assembly GCA_045579165.1 of Faecousia sp. Taxonomy (GTDB): domain Bacteria; phylum Bacillota; class Clostridia; order Oscillospirales; family Oscillospiraceae; genus Faecousia. The sequence goes on along the minus strand of JAZNLP010000073.1, from coordinate 2,936 downwards.
ATCCCGTGGTTAAAGGGATACTGTCAAAAAGTTACGGGATTGCCACGTCGGCCCACAGGGCCTCCTCGCAATGACGTGTTTATTGTTGCTGTTCCGCAAACACGAATTTACCCCTTTTTCGCCTGGATCATGAGAAGATAAAGCATACTGCTCACCCGGTTCATGGCGCGAAGGATATCCGTCCGCACCGGCTGTCCCTCCCCATCCAGAAATGCCCGCACAGCTGCCAGTTCTGCCGCCCGGGCGGCGCATCTTGCCCGGTTCAGCCACAGCACCGCCACCCCATCCGTATGCTCCGGCATAAAATGAGGCTGACCGTAAAAATCCTGGGGAAAATGGCTGCGGCGGCGGATCTCATCCTCCGTCAGGCCGCAAAGCTTTTCCTGGGGGACAGGCTCGTCCAGCACATCACAGCGGATCAGCTGCCGCACCTGCGCCAGAATCTGAGACAACTGATCTTGAAAAGCGCCGCCGTTTAGTTGACATAACATTATTTCCGCTTCCAGCGTGTCGATTGCGCCCCGGAAAGCGATCCGGGGGTGGGTCTTTTCCACCAGCACATTCCCGTGCAGGTGGGTCATGTGCTCCGGCTTTTCGGTCATCACGCCCCCGGACAAAAGCCTGTAGGTATCGATCTTTGCTTCCTCTGCCGGCAGGATCTGTATCCGCTCCCGGGAGAGAAAATCCCTCGCCCCGGGGGTCAGGGTGTCTGCCTTTGCAAGGAAGAACACCCGTTTCCCATCCCGGTTGCGGATATTGTCCCGGACTGTTTGCTCCGTGTAGAGCATCAGGCCTTAGGATTCGGGCCGGGGCGGCTGCTCTTAGGCAGAATGGCGTCCACCTCGGTGTGAGGCCGGGCGATCACATGGACAGAGATCAGCTCGCCTACCTTTTCCGCCGCGGCAGCGCCGGCATCGGTGGCAGCCTTCACAGCGCCCACATCGCCACGCACCATGACGGTCACCAGACCGCCGCCTACCTGCTCCTTGCCCACCAGCTGGACATTTGCAGACTTGACCATGGCATCGGCTGCTTCAATCGCGCCGATGAGGCCTTTGGTTTCGATCATACCCAGAGAATTTGTATCCATAATCATAACTCCTTTGTTATTGAGATTTTGATTTGTGAGCTTTAGAAAGAATTGTCATTGCGAGGCTGCACCAGCAGCCGTGGCAATCTCCTGCAGAAATGTTTCCCATTCACCGATCTTCGGCAGATAATCCAAGCTGCTACCGGGAGATTCCCACGACCCCTGTGGGGTCTCGGAATAACACGGCTTACTTCAGTCGCTCCATGATTTTTGCTGTGAGTAGCTCCACCAGATCCTGATCCACATGGGCAGTCACCGGCTGCTCCGCATCCCACGCCACCCGGCGGATGTTAATGAGATCCAGCGGGGAAATGTTGTTGGACGAGGAGCTTCCGCCCACCGCGCCGCAGCCTAAGGTCAGCGCCGGGAACAGCTTTGTGGTCGCGCCGATGCCCCCCAGCGCCGCCGGGGTATTGACCAAGAACCGGGACACCGGGATCTGCAGGGCGAATTTTCGCACCACCGCCTGGTCCTGGGCGTGGATGGCAAAGGTATGGCCGCTGCCCTCATGGGTCAGCACTTCAATGGCTTTCTGAAGCACCGCGTCCTCACTGTCCATAACAAAAAACGCCAGCACCGGGCAAAGCTTTTCCATAGAATAGGGCCGGGTGGGGCCTGCTTCCTGCTCCCGGGCAACCAGTACCTTGGTGTCCCGGGGTACGGAAAATCCAGCCATCTGGGCAAGCTTTTGAGCCGGCTTTCCCACGATCTGAGGGTTCAGCGCGCCGTTGGGCTTGAACAAAAGCTTTGCCAGCGCCCCCGCCTCATCGGTTGACATAAAATAGAACCCCTGCCGCCGACCCTCTTCCCGGACAGCCGCTTCCATACCCTTTTCCACGATGATGCTCTGCTCGGAAGCGCAGACTGTGCCGTAATCGAAGCTTTTCGACCGAACGATACAGCTAAGCGCCTTTTTCACATCGGCGCTGTGGTGGATATAAGCCGGGCCGTTGCCCGCGCCCACACCGATGGCGGGTTTGCCGGAGCTATAAGCCGCTCTGACCATGCCGGGGCCGCCGGTGGCCAGGATCAGCCGCACCTCGTCGGCAGCCATCAGTTCCTGGCAGCCTGCCATGGAAGCAAGGCTCAAACAGCTGACGCATCCAGCCGGCGCACCGGCGCCCTCTGCGGCAGCTGCCACGATCCGGGCTGCCCGCAAGGTGCATTCCAGCGCCTTGGGGTGGGGGGAAAATACGATGGCGTTGCCGCTTTTCAGGGCGATCAGCGCCTTATAGCAGACAGTAGAAGTGGGGTTGGTGCTAGGCACGATGGCTGCAATAACACCCACCGGCACACCTACCTCCCATAGCTTTTCCCCGGGATCTTCTTTTAATACGCCTACCGTCTTCATATCCCGCACCGCGGCGGCAACTGTCTCCGAGGCAAAGCGGTTTTTGGTCACCTTATCCTCGGCGTTGCCGAAATCCGTCTCCCGGACAGCCAGCTCCGCCAGCTCCACCGCCGCGGCAGAAAACCGCTGGGCTACCGCCTCCACGATGGCATCCAGCTGCTGCTGGCTCATGCGGGAAAGGGCCTTTTGGGCGGTTTCCGCCTGCCGACACAGAAGTCTTGCTTCCTGCCGCGCCGCCAAGTCCTTATCCAGTTCCATAGGTTCACTCCTTTTGTTCAAAGTTCCGTTTGTCGCTCAAAAAACATTGCGTCATTCCGAGCCTGCGGAGCAGGCGTGGGAATCCCGTAGCTAGGGGGTCTGGTCAAAAGTTACGGGATTGCCACGTCAGGCTTACGCCTTCCTCGCAATGACGTGGTATTTTTAACTCGTCACTAATCCCAATTCATTATCCTTTCGGGGCGTTTGCCACTTCCGCCACTGCCGCGGCAAAGGCGC
>JAZNLP010000072.1:0-7393 GCA_045579165.1 Faecousia sp. | reverse complement strand
GCCAGAGCCTTAGAAAGCTCGGGATCGTTCTTGGTCTCGCCCTTGATGTAACGGGTGTTCTCCAGCAGCATCACGTCGCCGTTCTTCAGCGCAGCGGCCTTGGCCTTGGAGTCCTCACCGGCAACGTCAGAAGCCATGATGACTTCCTTGCCCAGCAGCTGGCTCAGACGGTCAGCCACGATCTTCAGGCTCAGCTCGGGCTTCCACTCGCCCTTGGGCTTGCCCATGTGGGAGCACAGAATGACCTTAGCGCCCTTGTTGACCAGATACTCAATGGTGGGCTTGGCAGCCACGATCCGCTTGTCGGAAGTGATCTTGCCTTCCTTGGTGGGGACATTGAAGTCGCAGCGGCACAGAACGCGCTTGCCGGCTACTTCGATATCTTCGATAGACTTTTTGTTGTAGTTCATTATGTTTTCCTCCAATTTGGTTATTTCCGTTTCATTTTTCCGAAATCCTGCAAACCGGGAAATTCCAGCTGCCGCAGGGCTTCGAACACCGTCACCGCCACAGCGTTGCTCAGATTCAAGCTTCTGGCATCGGCCTTCATGGGGATCCGGACACATTCCTCATAATGCTCCGCCAGAAAATCTTCCGGCAGACCCTTGGTCTCCTTGCCGAAGAACAGGTAGCATTCATCGCGAAAGTCTGCTTCTGTATAGCACCGGGGCGCTTTCGTAGACAAACACCACATCTGCCCGACCCGGTTTTTTGAGAAGAAGTCGGAAAGGTTTTCGTAATCCCGGACTTCCACCAGGTTCCAATAGTCCAGTCCTGCCCGCTTCACCGCTTTATCTGAAATGTCAAAACCCAAAGGCCGGATCAGATGCAGCCGGCAGCCGGTGGCAGCACAGGTTCTGGCGATATTACCGCAGTTCTGGGGGATCTCCGGCTCTACCAGTACAATATTCAGCATATATCCACCTCAAACCAGGTCCTATGTGCATAAAAAGAACTTGCCCCCCTATTGTATGCGAAAGTTTCCACAAAATCAATGAGAAAATTAAATTTTTTTCAACTTTTTATAGTATATGCATAATGTGGGTGCGACGGGGGCGAAATTTGTTGAATTTGCAGACTTGTTTCCTGAGTTTTATGGTTTTTGGTAATGAAATGCGCCATGCCCGGCAGATCGGTATCCGTATTTTGAAGAATCTTTTCCCGGTGATTGACTTTTTGGCACAATTATGAGAAAATAAATCAGTTAAATTAAAGAAACAAGAGGTGTTCGTAATGAAACAATCCAGAACACATAACTGCGGCGAGCTTCGCTTAAGCGACGCCGGCAAGCAGGTCACCATCGTCGGCTGGATGGAAAATGTCCGCTCCGTTGGCGCGAACTTTGCCTTCCTGGTGCTGCGGGACTACTACGGCACGACCCAGGTGGTGGTGGAGACCGAGGAAATGATGTCTGCCATCAAGGGGCTGAACAAGGAGACTACCATCTCCGTCACCGGCACTGTCCGGGAGCGGGAGAGCAAAAACACCAAGCTGCCCACCGGCGAGATCGAGGTCGTTCCCCAGAAGATCGAAGTTCTGGGCAAGTGCCGCTACAACCAGCTGCCCTTTGAGATCAATAAGAGTAAGGAAGCTGACGAAAATACAAGACTTAAGTACCGCTTCCTGGATCTGCGGAATCCTGCTGTGAAGCAGAATATCATTCTGCGGTGCAATGTGGTCGCTGAGCTGCGCAAACTTATGACCGAGCAGGGCTTCCTGGAGATCACCACGCCCATCCTCACCGCCTCCTCCCCCGAGGGTGCCCGTGACTATCTGGTTCCTGCCCGGAATCACCCCGGCAAATTCTACGCCCTGCCCCAGGCTCCCCAGCAGTTCAAGCAGCTGCTGATGACCTCCGGCTTCGATAAGTATTTCCAGATCGCCCCCTGCTTCCGTGACGAGGATGCCCGGGCTGACCGGACACCCGGCGAGTTCTATCAGCTGGATATGGAAATGGCTTTTGCCACCCAGGAAGATGTGCTGTCCACTCTGGAAGAGGTGCTGCGGCCTGTTTTCTGCAAGTTCGGCAAGTATGAGCGGGTCTCCCCCGCCCCCTGGAAGCACATTGCTTTCAACGATGCCATGGAGCGCTACGGCTCTGACAAGCCCGACCTGCGTATCGACCTGGAGCTGCAGGATGTTTCCGCAGAGGTCCAGGGCTGCGGCTTCGGTCCTTTTGAGGGTGCTACCGTTAAGGCTGTCGTGGTGCATGATTTCACCCAGGCCCGGAAATGGATCGACAAGCTGCTGAGTGATGTGGAAGTCCAGACCGGCAACAAGGCTTGCTGGGTCAAGATGGACGAAAACGGCGAGCTGACCGGCGGTATCAGCAAGTTCCTGGTAGATTGCAAGGATGCCTTCGTAGCAAAGCTGGGTCTGAAGCCCGGCAGCTTCGTATGCATGGCCGCCGGCAAGAAGGCTGTTGCCCAGAAGACCGCCGGTGTCATCCGCACCATGCTGGGCAAGCGTGTTCCCGGCCACTTCGACGAGGAGCAGTATGCCATCTGCTGGATCGTGGATTTCCCCATGTACGAAATGGGCGAGGAATCCGGTCAGCTGGAATTCTGCCACAACCCCTTCTCCATGCCTCAGGGCGGTATGCAGGCGCTGCTGGATGCCGAGGGCGACATTGATAAGCTTCTGGCTATCAACGCCAACCAGTACGACCTGGTGGTCAACGGCTACGAATCCGCCTCCGGCGCTCTCCGGAACCACGATCCCGAGATCATGGTCAAGGCTTTCCAGATGGTGGGGCTGGGCGAAGAAAATGTCAAGGCCAAGTTCCCTGCCATGTATAACGCCTTCTGCTACGGCGCACCTCCTCACGCCGGCGCTGCCCCCGGCATCGACCGGATCGTGATGCTGCTGTGCGGCGAGGAGAGCATCCGGGAGGTCATCACCTTCCCCATGAACAAAAACGCCCAGGATCTGATGATGGGCGCACCCACCACCGTGGATCAGAGCCAGCTGGACACCGTCCACATCGCGCTGGCTGTGGAAGAATAACCCCAAGGCGCTGCCAAAACGGCAGCGCCTTTTTTCCTTTGATTGGTCCTTTCTCCCTCTTGAAAATCGGCATTTCTGATATATAATATAAATAGAAAATCACCAAAGGAGGCGCGGCATTTCGCCGCAAAACGACTATGAAAGCATTTATGGATCGGGATTTTCTTCTGCAGACCGATACTGCCAAGCACCTCTACTTTGACTATGCTTCCAAAATGCCTCTGGCTGACTATCACTGTCACTTAAACCCCCAGGAGATCTATGAGGATCGCCGCTTTGATAATATCGCCCAGGTCTGGCTGGGCGGTAGGCTCTCTGACGGCACCTGCGCCGGCGACCACTATAAATGGCGCATGATGCGCACCAACGGCATCGCGGAAGACTATATTACCGGCAAAAAGCCGGACTATGAGCGTTTTCTGAAGCTGGCGGAGGCCTTGGAAATGGCCATTGGCAACCCCATGTACCACTGGTGTCATCTGGAGCTGCAGCAGTTTTTCGGCATTTATGAGCCTTTGACGGTAGAATCCGCCCCCCGGATCTGGGAAGCTTGCAACAAGCTCCTGCGGGAAGACCCGGAAATGTCCGCCCGGGGCATGATCCGCAAGGCAAATGTTGCCATGATCGGTACTACTGACGATCCCATTGACGATCTTCAGTGGCACGCTAAGATCGCGGCTGACCCCACCATTGACCTGAAGGTCTGTCCCTCTTACCGACCCGACAAGGCTATGGGCATCCATCTGCCCGGCTGGCAGGCGTATATGCAGAAGCTGGCAAACGTTGTGGGCAAAGAAAAGCTGGAGACCATGCAGGATGTGCTGGATGCGCTGGTTGCCCGGGTAGAATACTTCCACGCCCACGGCTGTAAGGCCTCTGACCACGGCTTCGGCGATGTTCCTTTCCGGAACATCACCCTGGAGCAGGCTGACGCGGTGTATCAGAAAGCACTCCGGGGAGAAGTTCTCACCCAGGACGAAATTGACGGCTATCAGACTGTGATATTGCTCCGCCTCGGCAGAACCTATCATCGGCTGGGTATTGCCATGCAGCTGCATTTTTCCTGCCTGCGTAACATCAATGAGCGGATTTACCGGGAAATGGGCGCCGATGCCGCCATTGATGCCATTGCCCAGAATCACAGCGGTGAAAATATCGCGAAGCTCCTGTCCGCTCTTGATCTGACGGGTCAGTGTCCCAGAACTATTCTTTATTCCCTGAATCCCGCGGACAACGCGCAGCTGGGCACCATCATCGGCTGCTTCCAGGACGATTCTATCCCCGGCAAGATCCAGCACGGCTCTGCCTGGTGGTTCAATGACACCAAGACCGGCATGGAAGATCAGATGAAATCTCTGGCAAGTCTTGGTCTGCTGGGCAACTTCATCGGGATGCTCACCGATTCTCGCTCGTTCCTCAGCTATGCCCGGCACGATTACTTCCGGCGGATCCTGTGTAACCTGATCGGCACATGGGTGGAAAACGGAGAATATCCCAACAATGATGACGCTTTGAAACGGATCGTGGAGGGCATTTCCTACCGCAACGCAGCCCGTTATTTTGACATTTGAGCGCACCTTGGGGCATCTGCAAAACCGCAGATGCCCCAAGATATGAAAAGCCCGGAGCGGGAAAAATAGTTATTGCAAAACTGGAAATAATATGTTATAATCCCTAGCGTGTCCGATTCTGGGCGCATTCACATTGGGATGTCGCCAAGCGGTAAGGCACCAGACTTTGACTCTGGCATTCGTAGGTTCAAATCCTGCCATCCCAGCCATAGCTCGACCTCCGAAAGCCGTCTTTTGATGCAGAATCAATCTATTGCCCCGTCTGTGCAGTTTGAAATGCTTGAAATACATGCAGTATTCCGGCGCTTTCAAACCTTCATCCGGAACAATATCTTTGCTCCTGCACACAAAATCCCTCTTTCGAGGTTTCGCTCGATCCGCTAGCTCAGTTGGCAGAGCAACTGCCTTTTAAGCAGTGGGTCCGGAGTTCGAATCTCCGGCGGGTCACCAAAAAAGCAGATACCCTTTTGGGTATCTGCTTTTTTGCTGCCGGAGATTCGAATATTTTAATCGCGGTATGCCGGTGGCATGCCGCTGCCACCAGTGCAAACACTGGTGGCTTCCTTTATTTTCGGCATCGCCGAAAATGCAAACGAATCGACGGTCGGGTCACCAATAGCACCGGATATTCCCTGCTCCACCGGGCAAACTAACCCGGGTGATAAAATCATGGAATCAATCTGGACACAAACTGCGGCGCTTCCGGACTTTCCCCGGTTGGAACAGAATATCAAAACCGATGTACTCATCATTGGCGGCGGCCTTGCGGGGATCTTATGCGCGCATTTTCTCCATAACGAAGGGGTAAGCTGCACCTTGGTGGAATCCCGGCAGCTGTGCGGCGGAGTCAGCGGAAACACCACCGCAAAAATCACCGCTCAGCACGGGCTTGTGTATCACAAGCTTTTGCGCCGATTTGGAAATGAGCTGACCCAAATGTATCTGCAGGCAAATTTGGATGCGCTCCACCGCTACTGGGAGCTTTCTTCTCAGTTTCCCTGCGATTTTGAAGAAAAAGATTCCTTTGTCTACACCACTGGCTCGGCAAGCCCGCTGGAGGATGAGCTTTCCGCATTGGCTGAAATCGGTTTCCCGGCAGAGCTTACCCATAACCTGCCCCTGCCCTTTGATGTGACAGGCGCGATTTGTTTTGAAAAACAGGCGCAGTTTCATCCCCTGAAGCTGGCGGCCGCCCTTGTGCCGGGGCTGGACATCTACGAAAACACGCCTATTATCAACTTTGACGGTCACACCTATCGCACCCCTGGGGGCAAAATCACCGCAGATAAGGTGATCGTTGCCACCCACTTCCCCATTTTCAACAAGCACGGCGGCTATTATCTGAAGATGTATCAGCATCGTTCCTATGTTGTTGCCGTGAAAGGCGGCCCGGATGTAGGCGGCATGTATGTGGACGCGGACAAAAAGGGGCTGTCCTTCCGCAATTACGGCGATCATCTTTTGTTGGGTGGTAGCTCACACCGCACAGGAAAAACCGGCGACGGATGGGCCGAGCTGCAAAAGTTGACCAAAACCTGGTATCCCAACGCCCGGGAAACCGCCCTGTGGGCAACTCAGGACTGCATGACATTGGACGATGTTCCCTATATCGGCCAGTACGGCAGGCACACCCCGAGTATGTATGTTGCCACGGGCTTCAATAAGTGGGGCATGACCGGTTCTATGGTCAGCGCCATGGTGCTGACAGAGGAGATTCTGGGGCGGCAGCACCCCTGTGCCCCAATCTTTTCCCCTCAGCGAACCAGTCTTCGTCCGCAGCTGTTGGGAAATGTTCTGGAATCCACCCTGAACCTACTGACCCCCAGCGCTCCCCGGTGTCCCCACTTAGGCTGCGCGCTGAAATGGAACAAAGCGGAACACACCTGGGACTGTCCCTGTCACGGCTCCCGGTTTGATGCAGGCGGCAAACTTCTGAATACACCGGCAACCGATGACCTGCCGGCTAAAAAACATCACGGCAGAGGATAACCTCTGCCGTGTCTTTTATGTTGCGGAATAATACTTTTCAACAAACCCCATTAACGGCGCTGTGTCCTCAAGGCCGTGGGGATGATGGTCACAGCCGGGCTTGACAATTTGCTCAATAGTTCCACCGGCCTGGGTATACATCCGGTACAGCTGCTTGCCGTTTTCCTCATAAGGCACGACTTGGTCACTGTCGCCGCAGACGAGAAAAACCGGGATCCGATTTTCGATCAACTTCGGCACACAGTCGATGGGATGGTTGCGGTAGTTAATCAGGTCCGCCTTGGTCATACCCGTTGCCTTTGAAAATTCTTCAAAGACATCATAAGTAGATACGCCTACGCAGCCGGGACAGCTGAGCAGATTCATCACTGGCGCATCCAGATACGCAAGAGCTATCCGTTCCGGCGCAGCCGCGGCCAGATAAACCGCCTGCATACCACCACAGCTCATGCCCACAGTCATGCACTGATGGTACAGGCCGAACTCCTCCTGCAGGAATTTAGCAAACCGCACCTGCCGCTGGGTATCCTCCGGTAAGCACCACCGGGTGGTGTTCTTCACATGGGCCAAATAGTAGCCCTTGCCCAGCATTTCGATCTCAAAATTGGGAAACGCTCCAAAATACTCTGTCTTGAACATCCAGCGTTTGTCCGTTGTAGGCTGATCCGGCAGCACCAAAATAGCATTATGACCCTCAAACTGAAAATCCAGCCGTTTATATCCATTCCATAAACTTTCCTGATATTCCATATGGTAATCCGCACCTTTTTATTCTTTTTTCAGCCATTTTCCAAACATCTGGGACGTCAGCTTCGGTACATAGCCCA
>JAZNLP010000071.1:0-5885 GCA_045579165.1 Faecousia sp. | reverse complement strand
GGTCAAACAAAGAAAGTACGTTGAACTTTTATAAAAATAACGGATTTGAGATTGATACAAAGCCTTCTTGTCTTAAACGGCTTTAAAATACCATAATGCCATGACTGAATGTAACAAAATATTGCTTCCCGTGTGGGACTTAGTGTAAAATAAATGTAGGAGAAATAAAAAAAGATACAAGGAACAACTCAAATATGGTTTAATGAAGCTGCTAGACGACATTAACCAAAGGAGAGTTGTTCCCTGTGAAAGATATTATAGCAAGAGAGATAGCAAAGCTCAAGAGTGAAATTGAAAAATTCTTTGAAGAGGATGAAATAGGGCTTGATACGGCGGAGGAATACTTTGTCCAGCGGATCGGAGAGACAGTCCGAGGGTTGCTGACAGCTTGCTACGAACAGAAGGATGCCCAGCTGCTTGCCGATAAAGCATGTCGCAAGGAAGCCGGGCTGGTAGTAGAGCGGCGTGGCGATACCCGGCAAGTGGTGACACAGCTGGGAATCGTATCGTACCGCCGAACCTACTACGCTTGCCGTGAAGGTGGATATTGTTACCCAATTGACAATGTGGTGGGCTTGGAGAGTTTTCAGCGAGTGAGTAACGGTGTGGGTCTGGGGTTAGTGGATGCCGCCCGTGAAATGTCTTACGCCAGAGCCAGCCGTGTGGTTACCGGCGGTCTTGTAACAAAACAGACGGTAATGCGAAAGATCCGGGAAGCCGCCCCGGCAGCAGCATCAGTCATACGAAAAAAGGCAGCTGTTCTCCATGTGGATGCGGATGAAGACCATGTGAAGCTGCAAAGCGGTGACAGCCGGATCGTTCCCCTGGTGAGTGTTTATGAGGGGATCGAGAGGAATGGCAAGCGGGGAATCTGCAAAAATGTGTTCCATTGTTCTGAGTTTGGGAAGAAAACAGAGGATTTATGGGAAGAAGTTCTGACGGAAATGGAACGGCGGTACGACCTGACTGATACAAAGATCTATCTTCACGGCGACGGGGCATCCTGGATCAAGGCTGGGTTGGAGTGGCTTCCAAACAGTAGGTTTGTCCTGGACCGTTATCATGTCAATAAAGCATTGAAATCATCGGTCAGCGGAATTGAGAGGAAAAGCGGTTGCCAATATGAGTATCACCTGCGGCAGGCACTGAACGAGGGAAACAGGGATTATTTCTGCTCTGTGCGGGATGCCTTGCTGATCCGGTGGCCGGAGCGGGAAAAGACAATTCTGGAAGCAACCAATTATTTACTGAGCAATTTTGACGCGATCTATATCTATACCACAGATCCGGAAGCCCGGAAGGGTGGCGCAACGGAGCCCCATGTAAGCCATGTGCTGTCCAGTCGGTTGAGCAGCCGTCCTGTGGGATGGAGTCCTAAAACACTTAAAAAGCTTGTGCCCATCCTGGCAGCAGGACAGTGTACATTCTGCCCCCCTGTTCTGGAGGAAACCAAGTCCAAACAAAGCGCAAAAAAGTCTTTGACTGCAAAGGCTGTACAGAACTCCCTGGGCTTGCCGCATCCGGATATGGTTGCATCCATGCCTGCCAAACAGGGCAAGGTTACACCGCTGTTCAGGCTGCTTAACACACTTTGTAGATAAAGTCCGGTGACAGCCGCCTTGCCATCCACACTGCACAGATGTCAGTGGGTGTCAAGGGCGGTGTGCCGTTCACTTCACCCTTGACACTCACTGGCAGCTGTGCTACCCATTTTTTGAGCTGTTTATTTTTTCCTACAACAACTTGACACCGTCCCCGCTAACAAGGCTGACGACTTTTTGAAAGGGGTTCTCGACATTGGGAGGATAAATATGGCCAAGGGTGGATTGCACCAAAACCCCGCTGCGTACACCCATAGGCTCCAGCTTTTCCCGGAACTGCCGGTATAGTTTGCCATAAATTGCACCCTTGCTGACAGGCGGTGTTCCCTCTGCTTCAAGATGAGCTGTCAGCATGGCGCAGTCAGAGATCCCCTGCTCCTGCTGCAGGCGCAGATCCTCGCAGATTTCATCAATATGGGATATATCCATTGGCGTGATAGAAAGCATCAGCATAATGCTTTCCTCCTTCAGCAAAATACATCTTTCCGCATGGCGGTTTTTAACAGCAGCACCTCCGGGTTGCTTTGGACATCCCAGAGCATTTCGGCAAAGAGGGCGGTTGCCAAGTGGATCCGGGCCTCCAGCATGCCGTCTTCCACCAGTGAGGTGATCAGGGTGTTTTCATTGCAGCGGCGGAGAAGCTTCACCATGTCATAGGCATACCCGGCGTGCCCCATCCACCAGGCGTCCACGATTTTCCAGAGGGCTTCCTTTTCCTCTGTCCGGCGGCGAATGAATTCCTCCGACTGGCATCCCATGACAAAGCTGCCCTTCATGTGCCGGAAGGTGGTCCAATCCAGACAGACTTGCCCCTTGCTGACGATTCCAAAGGCATCATCGGTTCCCCGCAGGGTGGCGATCTTCTCGCTGAAGGCGCAGGTTCTTTCAAAGTCCTCGATCCGGTTGGGGGTGTAGGCATAGGGGAACGCGCCGCAGTCCTCCCAGACGATCACAATCCGCTTATCGGTCCGGCGAATGAAGTCCAGCTTGTCAGAAACACTGGTGGCATGGAGGCCGAACATCAGGGTCAGATCCGGTTTCTTTGCAAAAAGAACCTCAGCAGTCTGATTCACAAGCCTGGTCACCCGCTCCGCAATGACAATGCCGTTGCTCTGGTCACTGTGGGTCTCAGTGAAGGACTGGAAATAGATGCCATCCATGTCCAGTTTGGAAAAATCCATTTCGTATTTTTCAATAATGCCCTGGGTAATTTTAGAAAGGGCTGCTTCATCGGCAATATTCAAGCCGCCGTTTTCCTGCCGGGCCTCATTCCAGCCCCAGGAAAAGCCAAGATAGATCCGGACGCCGTAGGTATGGGCATAGCGGATCACATCCCGGATGTTCAGAGGAACATAATCGTTCCATACGATCAAGGTGTTCATTTTCAGTCGGGCCATATTTTTGATGTAGCCTATGTAGTCATAGATCACATGGCCCCAGGTCCAGATGCCCCGGTGCCGGATAGCGGGAGCGGATACCCGGCTGTATTCCGGCAGAGCCTCGTCCCGGAAGATCTTCCGGAAATAATGCATATGGTCATTGGTGCTCTCAGCCCAGGGAATGTAGAAGGCAGCAAAATCCGCAGCCCCGTAAAGGACACCCCTTTCGTCATAGCCCGCAACCAGGATCAGCTGCGCGTCAGGGTCAAAGGGACTTTGCATCACCTTCAGGCTGTAGCCCTCAGGCTGCATCGGCTGCTGAAAGGCACCCTTCTCTGCCAGCTGCCGGAGCAATGGATTGCTCATCAGCGTGCCTGCAAGAATCAGGTTCCAACCCTGCAATGCTTCTGAATGGGCCTCCCTCGCGCTCTGCACCGGAAGGGGATAATCAAGATATTCAGACAGCGCCTGGGAAATAAGCTCTGTAGCCTTTTCCTCAAGACCGAAGCTGTTTCCGTAGATCAGTTTAAATGGGTATTGGGCCATAGGATCAGTCCTTTCTGTAATGTACCGTATTACTGTATTGACTTTTTTGAGTTTGCGTGGTTCAATGGTTGCAGGGAGGTGTGCTTATGTTTCAAAATGAATTTGTCCGGCGCTATAAAGGGATTCCCATTGCCAGGTACGCCCACGTAGCCCGGCGGGTCGAGCTGCCGGATATGCTAACCACACCCCAGCTCCATAAGGAATTTGAGCTGCTTCTGATTACCCAGGGCCGTGTCCGAGTGAGCATCGATGACCGGAGCTATCTGGCAGGAGAGGGGGATCTGCTTTTTATTGGTCCTTATATGCTCCACAGTCTGGAGATTCCGCCGCAGGAGGTGTTTTCCCATATCTGCTTCTGCTTTGACCTGGAGCTGCTGTCACACAAGGCATTGGCCGGGGACCTTGCTGCCGGTCGGTATCAGATCACCGGGCATATCCCAGTGGATTCCCCACACAATGCCCCGCTGAGAGGTATATTTACCGCTATTGACAGTGCCTACGACCGGGAGCCTCCTTATTGGGAGCTGACAGTCCGGGGAGAGCTTTGCAGAATGTTTGCCTGGCTGATGCAAAACGGCCTGTATGAGAGTCCCTTCGCCCAATCCCGGGATAAGGATTTCTGCATCCGTGTCTATCGGCATATTGAGGAACACTATCGGGAAAAGCTGGATTCTGCTGCCGCGGCAGAGGCGCTGAATTACAATCAGAGCTATTTCTGCCGTTTGTTCAAAAGGAATTTCCTTATGACCTTCAGCGACTATCTCAATATGTATCGGCTGGAAAAAGCCAAGAGCCTACTGAGCGATCCGGCCCGCTCCGTCTCCGGGATCGCCGCAGAGGTTGGTTTTTCCAATGTAAGCTATTTTACAAAGCTCTTCCGGCTGCAAAACGGCCAGTCTCCCCAGAGCTTTCGGAAGGATATCTGTAATTTATTTTAAAAAAGACCAGCTCGATATGCAAGCTGTCTGTGTGCTTGCGGTATAACTGTATTGACTTTTTAAAGGACAAGTTTATATGTCCAAGCAGAACAACAAAGCCCGGAGCGCAATGCTCCGGGCTTTGTTCGTATTATGTTGTCCGATCAGTTCAGTTCGAAGTAACGGGCAGCGTTTTTGAAGCTTACGCCTTCTACGATCTTCTTAAGGGAGGCGTCGATGTTGGGATATTCGCCGTTTTCTACCCAATTTCCGATAAGATTGCACAGGATGCGGCGGAAGTAGTCGTGGCGGGCATAGCTCAGGAAGGAACGGGAGTCGGTGAGCATGCCGATGAAGTTGCCCAGAAGCCCCAGGTTTGCCAGGGACTTCATCTGCTCCTCCATGCCGGACTTGGTGTCGTTGAACCACCAGGCGGAGCCGTGCTGGATCTTGCCGGGGATGGTGCTGTCCTGGAAGCAGCCAATGAGGGAGCCCAGCTGCGCGTTGTCCACAGGATTCAGGGAGTACAGAACAGTCTTGGGACACTTGCCTTCCAGGTCCAGAGCGGACAACAGCTGTGCGATATTGCCGCCGCAGGTGTTCTGGGCGATAGCATCAACGCCGGTATCCGGGCCCATGATGCGGAAGATGCGCTCGTTATTGTTCCGCAGGCAGGAGTAGTGGAGCTGCATAGCGATGTTCAGCCGGTGGTAGGCTTTGCCCAGGCACAGGAGAATGGTGGTCTGGTAGCCTTCGATTTCCTCTACAGTCAGCTTTTCGCCACGGAGGGCTTTCTGGTAGGCGGCGTCTGCTTCCTCCAGAGTGCACTTTACGAAGGGAACGTAGTCGAGGCCGTGGTCACTGGCTTTGCAGCCGTGGGCATGGAAATACTCCAGGCGGGTCACCAGGGCGTCCAGGACCTCCTGCATATTGGAGAGCTTTTCCTTGCCGACGCTCTTTGCCAGCTTTTCCATATAAGGAAGGAAGCCGTCTTTATTGATATTCACTGCCTTGTCGGGGCGGTAGGAGGGCAGGACCTTGAATTCAATAGATGTGTCGGCGGCGATTTTTTCATGCCACTGCAGATCATCAATGGGATCATCGGTGGTACCCACCAGGGCGACATTTGCCTTGCGGATCAGGCCACGGGCAGTCATATCGGGATCTTCCTGGAGAAGCTTATTGCAGTGCTCCCAGATCCGGGGGGCGCTTTCCACGGTCAGGGGCTCATAAACGCCAAAGAACTGCTGCAGCTCCAGGTGGCACCAGTGGTACATGGGGTTGCCAATGGCCATTTCCAGGGCCTCGGCCAATTTTACAAAGCGCTCATAGGCGGGCTTGCTGCCGGTGATATACTCCTCGTCGATGCCGTTGGAGCGCATCATACGCCATTTGTAATGGTCGCCGGCGTAGCTGCCGTCGGGATTCCGGCCACCCAGCCA
>JAZNLP010000070.1:0-2659 GCA_045579165.1 Faecousia sp. | reverse complement strand
TGGTGTCCGCGCTGGCGCCCAGGAAGCTTTTTAACTGCTCACTCCATTTAGCATAGTCAAAGGTATCTACATAGGCCGCGGCAGTCTCATAATCCGGGCGCACAGACTTCACCTGTTCGTACAGCCGTACCGCCGTTAACGAGGCGGCGGCGCACTGGATGCCGTGCAGCTGCACCGGCGTGCCAAACTGCAAGCCTCGCATATCCCACACATGGGAAAAATAATGCTCCACCCCGGAGGCGGGGCGGGATACCCCTGCGTAAGCCATGGCGATGCCGCCGATGACCAGTCCCTCCATCACCGCTTCTACGGCGCTTTCTTCCCGAGCCATCAGACCCCGGGCGTGTTCCACGCATTTCTGAACCGCGCCGCGAATCAGCCGCGCCACTTCTTCGCAGTAGTATTCTCCGGTGACCAGATGGGCGATGCGCCATTCGGCGATGCTGACGAACTTCGCCAGCATATCTCCAAGCCCAGCCTGGAGCATACGGGCAGGGGCGTTTTTCAGAATGTCCGTGTCACCGATAATCACATCGGCGCAGCGGCTGTTGACGGAAACCTTCAGTCCGTCCCGGGACATGGAGGAGGTGGCGGAAGCGTAGCCGTCCATAGACGGGGCGGTGGCAACGATGATATAGGGTTTTCCGGAAACATGGCTGAGGATCTTGCCAATGTCGTTGATGACACCGGAGCCAATGCCGATAAGCAGATCGCACTGGGGATCAAAGTGCAGAAATGCCGAACCCACAGCCTGCTCATCCGGCTCCAGAGCTTCCTGAGGAAACACATAGCAGGAACAGTCGCCCAGAACGCTTAAGACAGCATCCCCGGCAGCGGCAAAGGTGTTCCGGTCAGCAAGCAAAAAAGGCTTTTTGCTGCCGAACTGCCGCAAAAACCGGGGCAAATGCCGGATGGCGCCCTTTTCGATCACCACTTCTTTTACAGAGGCGGTATGGGTTTTGCCGCAGGGGCAGCCGATGGGGGACAGATATTGCTTCATAGCCTACCTCCGAAAAAATTGTGGATTTATTCTCCCCGGAAAACAAAGCCATTTTCATCGGCGCTGTCAATGATGGCCAGGGACTGGAGAGGATAACCCTCTTCCCGGAGCTTGTCACCGCCCTGCTGGAAGCCCTTTTCCACAGCCACACCGATACCCACAAGCTCCGCGCCGGACTGGTGGACGATGTCGATCAGACCCCGCATCGCTTCGCCGTTGGCCATAAAATCATCCACGATCAGAACCCGGTCCTGATCGGTGATCCGGTCCTGAGAGCAGATGAGGGTGACTTTTTTCTTGTAGGTGTAGGAGAATACCTCGCTGCGGTACAGGCCGCCCTCGATATTATCGCTTTTTGCCTTTTTGGCAAACACCATGGGAATGCCGTAGCAATAGGCGCACACCGCCGCCAGAGGGATACCGCTGGCTTCTGCGGTGAGGATCTTAGTGACTCGGGAAGTATCAAAACGGCGGGAAAATTCTTCTGCCAGCTGCCCTAAAAAGCGGGAGTCCACCTGGTGATTCAAAAAGCTGTCCACTTTGACGATATTGCCGGGCAGGATCTTTCCCTCCTGCCGAATACGCTGCTTCAGTGCTTCCATGGCTGTCCTCCTGATGGTTATAATAAGACCATTATGACGGAATATGACAGAAAATGCAAGTGATACTTTGGCTCATCATGAAAAAAATTCCAACCTTCCCGAATAATTTTATGCTCCCTGGCAAACAATACCTCCACAGCTTAATATTAGGAGGAAAATCCATGATTAAAAAGCGTGTTCTTTGCTTTCTGACGGCGGCTGCCTGCATGGCGGCGCTGTTGGGAAGCGGTGCTTCTGCCGCGGAGGTGGAAAGCGGCGCGGTTTATTGCTTCAGCGACGCTGACTTTGCCGGCGAAGAACCCCTGGTGGGCATTTGCATCACCCAGCTGCCGGAAGTCCAGACCGGTACGGTGAAGCTGGGCAGCCGCGTGCTGCGCCGGGGAGATATTCTTACCGCAGAACAACTGCAGCAGATGACCTTTACTCCTCTGGATACCCAGCAGGACCAGGATGCGGTGATGACCTATCTTCCCATCTATGAGAACCGGGTAGAGCCCTCTGCGGTGATGACCATCTCCATCCGGGGCAAGGAGGATAAAGCGCCTGTGGCGGAGGATTCTGCTCTGGAGACCTACAAAAACCTTTCCAACGAGGGCGCTCTGAAGGTCAGCGACCCGGAGGGCAAGCCTATGGTATACACCGTCACCCGGCAGCCAAAGCGGGGTGAGGTGACTGTCCGGGAGGACGGCAGCTTTGTCTATACCCCCAAGAAAAACAAGGTGGGTGTGGATTCCTTCACTTATACTGCCACAGATCCTGCAGGAAATGTATCCCGGGAGGCAACTGTCACCGTTACGGTGCTGAAGCCCGGGGATGCTGCCCGGTATTCCGATACCGCGGAGTCTTCCTGTCGGTTTGAGGCGGAGTGGCTGCGAAACACCGGCCTGTTCACCGGAGAGCAGGTAGGCGGTCAGCTTTGCTTCAGCGAGAATAAGGCTGTC
Source organism: Faecousia sp. (assembly GCA_045579165.1). Lineage (GTDB taxonomy): Bacteria > Bacillota > Clostridia > Oscillospirales > Oscillospiraceae > Faecousia. The sequence goes on along the minus strand of JAZNLP010000070.1, from coordinate 116 downwards.
AGCCGGGGACAGTTTCTGGTGATGATGGTCAAAGCCCTGGGGATCCCGGTGGATGAGACAGCGGAGTTTACCGGCTATGAGGAAGATGCGCCCCAGTGGCTGAAGCCCTATCTGGC
>JAZNLP010000069.1:0-12713 GCA_045579165.1 Faecousia sp. | reverse complement strand
CTGATGCCCCGGCAGGTTTGGGCCAAATGGACGCACACCGCGGCAAACTCCCGGTACTGCTCCGGCTTCATCTGCTCCAGCTCTGAAAACAGCGCTTGCGCCCGCTCCAAAGGCTCATGATCCGTAAAGGCGGCGGTGAATTTTTGCCGCCCAAGCCATTCTTTCCGGGCAGATTCCGCCATAGCATAGGCATTTTCCCAATCTCCCGCCACCGCAAGCTCCGCCGCCCGGTCTAAGTTTTCCGCAAGCTTCTCATGAAAAGGGGACAGACCCAGGCACAGCCAGATGCCCGCCGCCAGCAGCGCCAATAACAGCCCAATGCCGATCCACAAACGGGTCATTTCGCCTCCTCCTTACTAAGGAAAACCACCTTGTTTTTGCCGTCTACCGTCAGCAAAAAAGTGTCCTTCAGGGTAGCGCCCCGGGCCTTTAATGTTTTCTCCACCCAGCGCCGGTCCTTTTTCGCCGCCTGGAGATTTTCCGGATATATCTTTCCGTCGGCAATAATGGTCACAGGCAGCGCCTGCTCCTGCACCTGGATGCCTGCTTCCCGGGCAGAAGCCGGCCGCTCCTTGGGATAGGGAAAGACGGACAGCACGCCGTTGGTTTCCAATATGGCGTACTGAACGCATCTAACATCCAGCACATCCTTTTCCCGGAGCTGACCGGTCAGTTCGTCCAGGGTGATCCGGGTTCGTCGAAGATTTTCCCGGGAAATTTTGCCGTTTTCCACCAAAATCACCGGTTTCCCGCACAAAAGCCGGCGAAACCGGACGCTATACAAAGAAATGGCTGACAGCACCAGCTCCAGCCCCAGCACCGTCAAAATGGGAACAAGCCCACTGTGCAGAGGGATGCCCCCGTCCTGCATGGGGATGGATGCCAGATTCGCCACCAGCATAGTCACCACAAATTCCGAAGGCTCCATCTGTCCCACCTGCCGCTTTCCCATCATGCGGATCACGGCGATAAGGATCAGATACAGGATCACGGTGCGGACATAGGACAAAAGCATAGCATACCTCCCGGCTGTTTCTGGTAGCAGTTTTTCCCGGCAGAGGTAATTTATGCAAAAAAAGTGCAAAATCCGCGGCCCCACCGCGGATTTTGCACATACAAATAAAAAAGAGAGGAAGGAAAAAATGAGAAATTGATGTTAGGCACAGCTCCTGCTGTACACCTAAATCATAATCCGCAAATATGAAGAAAAAAAGCGAATATATATTAAAAAAGTTTGAAGTTCTGTGACGGATATTTATTCTCACCCGATAGACCGCAGGAAAAGCTCTTTACATAGCCGCCGGTTTGGGTTAAAATGATGCCAAAGGAGGTGTTATCCTTGAAGGACGAAACAAAGGAACTTTTGGAAGAATATGAAAAGGAGCTGATGGCGGAATCCCTGCGGGAAGAGCAGGAGGCCGGCCCGGCTTTTGAAGATCCGGATGTGCTGGATGTGGGTCCTGCACCGGAGGTATACAGTAATTTTGCAAACGATTACGGCAGGGAGCTGCAGGAGTTTGCCGAAAACGGCGGCGAAGAAGCGGAAAGTCATGCCGACGGTATTCTGACGGTGCTGATGCTCATTGCCACCATTTTGAGCCTGGGGATCATTGCGGTGATGCTCTACTGGCTGCAATCCTGGATGTAATATGGCCGGGGCAGAAACGTGCGTTGTGGGCCGCTTTGCGCCCACCCCCTCGGGCAGGATGCACCTGGGTAATGTGTTCGCAGCGCTGATCGCCTGGCTGTCTGTGCGAAGTCAGGGCGGCGGGATGGTGCTGCGGATGGAGGATCTGGACCGGCAGCGCACCAGCGAAGAATTTGCCGAAGCCATTCGGCAGGATCTTTTATGGCTGGGGCTTGACTGGGATCTGGAAACCCCCGCTCAAAGCACCCGGGATGCGGTCTATGAGCAGTATTTCGAAATGCTGCAGGATATGGGGCTTTTGTATCCCTGCTTCTGCACCCGCAGTCAGCTTCACAGCGTAAACGCCCCCCATCTGTCCGACGGCACTTATGTGTATCCCGGCACTTGCCGGGATCTGACGGATGTCCAGCGCCGGGAATTTGCCCGGGAGCCTGCCTTTCGGGTGAAAGTTCCGGACCGGGAATTCGCCCTGACAGATCTGTGCTACGGAAAATTCCAACAGAATCTTTCGGAAGAATGCGGAGATTTTGTGGTGCGCCGGGCGGACGGCATTTTTGTGTATCAGCTGGCGGTGGTGGTGGATGACGGCCTTGCAGGGGTCACGGAAGTGGTCCGGGGTTGGGATCTTCTGGGGTCTGCGCCCCGGCAGATGTATCTGCAGGAGCTTCTGGGCTTTTCCCATCCCCAATACGGCCATGTGCCCATGCTCATGAGCGCCGACGGGCGGCGTCTGAGCAAGCGGGACCGGGATCTGGATCTGGAGCGGCTGCGAACCTGCTGCACCCCGGAGAAGATCATCGGCATCCTCGCCCATGCCGCCGGGCTCATAGATACGCCCCGGAGCATTTCCGCCGCCGAGCTTGCCCGGGAATTTTCCTGGGAGAAACTTAAAAAAGCGGATATCTATCTGGATACCGCTCCATTTTTCTCATAACACTTGCAAAAACGCCGAATTTTTGGTAAAATTATGAAAAACCAACAAAAGGGGGATACCAAAATGGAAAAGAAACCGGTATTGGTGGTCATGGCCGCCGGCATGGGCAGCCGCTACGGCGGTCTGAAGCAGATCGATCCTGTGGGCAGCTGCGGTGAGGCGATTCTGGACTACTCTTTGTTTGATGCCCACGAGGCGGGCTTTGAAACTGCCGTCATCATCATCAAAGAAGCCATCCGCAAGGACTTTATGGACACCGTGGGCAAGCGCCTGCAGAAATGTCCCCTGGAGATCCGTTACGCCTTCCAGGAGCAGGACAAGCTGCTTCCCGAGGGTTTCTCCATCCCCGAAGAGCGGGGCAGCAAGCCCTGGGGCACAGGCCACGCGGTGCTGTGCGCCAAAAACGAGATCGACAGCGCGCCCTTTGCGGTGATCAACGCCGACGATTATTACGGAAAATCCGCCTACCGGACCATTTACAATGCCCTGTCCGGCCGGGTTGACGGCGAAAAGTTCAACTACTGCATGGTCGGCTACCATCTGGGTAACACCGTTACCGACCACGGCAGCGTGGCCCGGGGCGTCTGCGATGTGGACGAAAACGGGTATCTGACCAACATCGTGGAGCGGCTGAAGATCGAAAAATACGAAGGCGGCATCCACTTTACGGAAGATGGGCAGACCTATGAGGATCTGGCTGAGGACACCCTGGTGTCCATGAATATGTTTGGCTTTACTCCCAGCCTGCTGGCAGAGCTGGAGGCAGGCTTTAAGCCTTTCCTGGAAACGGAAGTTCCGCAGAATCCCGCCAAGAGGGAATATCTGCTGCCCACCATCGTCAACAATCTGCTCCACGCCGGCAAGGCTACCATCCAGGTGCTCAGCTCTGCCGACAGGTGGTACGGTGTCACCTACGCCGCGGATAAGCCCGGCGTTGTGGCGGCGCTGAAAGAAAAGACCGAACAGGGACTGTATCCCAACGGACTTTGGAAATAACAGAAAAAAAGACCTGTCCACTTAGGCGGACAGGTCTTTTTTATTGCCATCTGTCATCATACCCTCTCCCGGGGAGAAGCTATGGGGCAACACCCCCTTGGCTCTCCCACTGGGAGAGCTGTCAGCGTAGCTGACTGAGAGGGTTGCCCTCTCCGACCTCGCTTTCGCTCGGTCACCTCTCCCAAAGGGAGAGGCAAGGGTGCGCTGCAATATTTACAAGAACGGCACCCGGCCCCGGGCAGGGATTTTTGTTGCCATGTGAAATTAGACGTCATTCCGAGGCTGCGTTAGCAGCCGTGGGAATCCCGTCGATAGAGGGATATGTCCGAAAAGTTACGGGATTGCCACACCAGTCTGCGGACTGGTTCGCAATGACGTGTTTGTTGTTACTGCTGGGGCAGCCAGTTGCTGTCCAGCCATGCCATGCGCTTCTGCAGCCACTGGCGCAAAAGCTCCACATTTCCCTCATAGGTCTTGGCGGGGGACTGGTTTTCCAAATTTCCCGCAGGCTTGCTCAGCGGCCAGCCGGCATCTGTGAAGTTGGTCTGAATATCCGTACCGTAAGCCGCAACATACACATCCAGCCGGTTGGTGCCCAGTTCATTGTCATTGATCAGATTCTCTGTAACAGGGCGCATTTCCTGCCAGCGGATACGCACCTGCTCCTGGAACCAGGGATCGGCGCAAAGCCACATATAAAAATCCTTCTGCGCCCAGTACGCCCGGGTGCTGTCTCCGGAGCGGTCGGTAGATTCGTCCTGGTTGTGATAGTTCCAGTACTTCCACTCCTTGGCTCTGGCGGACACATTGCCCATGGTCAGGTCCAGATCCCAGGGCGGGCCGGCATAGAGGACGCCCTCTTTCATGTAATAGCGGGTAGAATACTGGGCAAAGTCGATATCCTTGATCAGCTCGTGGAAAATATAGAAGCTGACAAAGGACTCCACATCGATATATTCTTCATACACCTCATGGTTTAATGTCCGCACCGCATTCTCCGCCTCGTTGACAAGCCCCACGATAGCTGCCAGCTGGGTGGCATCGGGAGTCTCCGGGTCCCGCATCTCAAACCGCAGGCCGCCGTTGGTGGTGAAATAGGTCACCCCGGTCTCTTCCCGGAGACGGTTGCGCTCCAGAACGAAATCTCCCGCAGACAGATCCAGATCGATCCGGTTCTTTCCCTCGTCTGCCGGCTCCATGGCGGTATAGACCCCAAGATACACCCCGTCCATATACACCTTGCACAGCTGGGTGGCGGGAACATAGTTCAGCCCCAGCGCCTCGGCGTATTCCATGCCGATGCTGTTTCGCAGCAGGGTCTTATCATAAGCATTTGCGATGAGACACCATTTTTTGCCCTCGCCCATGCCAAACAAATCCACTTTTTCGGTAAATTTGATATTGTAGGCTTTTTTCTTTGTCCATGTGGAGCTATACCCACGGATCCGCAGCTGCGCCGGGCGCTGCTCCACCGCGCCGTCCTGCCACTGGGCGCTGACCTGGGCATCGCTGTACTTGTCCGTGACCCAGCCGCAGGAGGTGATATGTACCTGCCCCATAGGCATCAGCACATCCTCTGCCGGCGGCTCGGTGGGCGGCTCGGTGGGTACGGTGGTAGGCGCTGTGGTGGGCGTCTGGGTGGTGGGCTGGGTAGTCGGCTGGGTGGTGACGGTGGTGGGTTGGGTCTCGCTGTGACCCAAGCCGCCTGCCGCCAAAAGCAGCAGCGTTCCCAGAACCAGCGCCAGCAGGACCGCCAATATAATCAAAACCGTTTTGTTCATAAGCGTTCTCTCTCTTTGTTGGATTTCTGTTAACATTATACCAGAAACAGAAAGAAATGTCCACAGCCTATCCTGCGCCATAGCGCCTCGGCCCTCGCTTTTAAGAGAGAAATCTTGGCTCCCCTTGTCAGGGGAGCTGTCACGCGGTTTAAGCGTGACTGAGGGGTATGCCTTGGCCCCCTCTGACGAGGGGGCTGTCAGCCGAACAGGCTGACTGGGGGAGAGAAAACAATTCTTATTTCTCTCCCTCCGTCTTCGCCTTACGGCGAATCCACCTCCCTCATCAGAGGGAGGCAAGTTGCGCTCTTCCCGCGGGGCATAAAAAACCGCCCCGGGTATTCCCGGGACGATGCTCAAAGAGCCGATGTTACGAAAGACGCCTGCCAGCTCTATACAAACGAAAAAAATCGTGTATAATAGATGGCACAAGGCTTTTCTGCATAATCGTATTATACAGTATTTTCCACAAAAGAACAACTGGCGCTTTGTCTGATTTATACAAAAAATATACTTAAAAATTGGTGGAATTCCCGATGAAATTTGGTTTTTATACCCTGGGCTGCAAAACAAATCAATATGAGACCCAGGCCATGGAGCAGATACTCCGGGATCTGGGTCACGAGGTCTGCGCTTTTGACGCAGATTGTGACGGCTACATCATCAACACCTGCTCCGTCACCGCCGTGGCGGACAAGAAAAACCGGGCGGTGATCCGCCGATGCCGAAAAGCGCATCCCCAGGCGGTGATCGGCGTTTGCGGCTGCTACAGCCAGCATGATCTTTTATCTGTCCGGGCATTGGGCGCGGATGTGATCGGCGGCAGCGGTCAGCGGCAGGAATTTATTCAGAATATGCTTGACTCCATGGCAGAGCGCGCCCCCCGGGAAGCGGTAGACAACGCCCTGCAACGCCGGGAATTTGAGGTTTTGCCCCCCGGCGGGCTTTCCCAGCGCACCCGGGCCATGCTGAAAGTGCAGGACGGCTGCGTGAATTTCTGCACCTACTGCATCATTCCCTACACCCGTGGGCCTGTCCGCTCCGCGCCTTTGGATCTGGCGGTAGCGCAAACAAAAGCCCTGGCTGATGCCGGCTACCAGGAGATCGTCATTACCGGCATCGAGATCGCATCCTGGGGCGCGGATCTGCCCGGCAAGCCCCCGGTGACGGATCTGATTGCCGCGGTGTGCGCCGCCGCGCCCAATGTCCGCATCCGGCTGGGCAGCTTAGAGCCCCGGATCGTTACCGAGGAATTTTGCCGGCGGCTGAAGGAATTTCCCAACCTTTGCCCCCAATTTCACCTTTCTCTCCAATCCGGCTGCGACACGGTGCTTAGCCGAATGAAGCGGAAATACGATACCGCCCGGTATCTGCAAAGGGTCCTGCTGCTAAAGGATCATTTCCCCGGCTGCGCCGTGACTACGGACATGATCGTGGCTTTCCCCGGGGAAACGGAAGAGGAGTTTCAGCAAAGCCTCGCTTTTATCCGCCGCTGCGGCTTTGCGGATATGCACATTTTCCCCTACTCCCGGCGTCCCGGCACACCGGCGGACAAAATGCCCGGTCAGTTAAACAACGCCACCAAGGAGCAGCGCAGCCGCGCCGCCATCGCCGTGGCAGAGGAGATGAGCCTGTCTTACCGGCAGTCTCTCATCGGCTCGGTGCAGCCGGTGCTGTTTGAAGAGGCGGAAGATTCGCTGTTCACCGGACACGCCCCCAACTATGTGAAGGTCTATGTGCCCGCGTCCGGCCTGCATAACCAGGTAAAACAGGTGAAAATTACGGAAATTTTCCGGGACGGCGTGGCAGGAAAGCTGCTTTGATGCAAAAAAATCAAAATAGGGGGCAGACATTTGCCCTTATCTGTGTTATACTGTATAAAGGTATATCCTGTTGATTTGGTCGTAAGGAGGTTTTTCCTTTGAAATATTGGCGCGGATACATTGTAGCGGCGCTTCTTGCCGCTTTGACTGTGGCGATGATGGTGTTTGCCAAAAATTACTCTAACCTTGTGGATATGATCTATCCCTATCTGACCCGGATCATCCAAAACACCCTGAGCGTTTGGTCTGCAGGCTTTGACTTCTGCCTGTGGCAGCTGGGTGTGATCCTGCTGGCAGTGCTGGTCATCGCAACGGTAGTTCTGATGATCCTGCTGCGGTGGAATGTGGTTCAGTGGCTGGGCTGGGTGCTGGCCTGTGCCAGTCTCCTGTTCTGCGTCCACACGGGTCTTTACGGACTGAACACCTACTGCAGCCCCCTGGCGGAGGATATCCGTCTGAATATCGCCGAACCCCACATTACGGAGCTGGCGGAAGCCCCCGCCTACTTCCGGGACAGAGCCAACGAGCTGTCCACCCAAGTGCCCCGGAAAGACGACGGCAGCTTGGACTACCCCAGCTTTGAAGATCTGGCAAACCAGGCGGGAGAAGGCTTCCAGGCCCTCACCTACGAACATTCCTACTCCGTATTTGCCGGCAACCCCGGCCCGGTAAAGGAACTGGGTTGGGCAGATATGTATACTTCCATGGGCATTGACGGCGTGACCATGCCCCTGACCGGCGAAGCCGCGGTCAATCCCCAGATGCCCAAGATGGCCATGCCCTTTGTCATGTGCCACGAAATGGCCCACCGGATGTGCATTTCCCAGGAACGGGATGCCCATTTGGCAGCATTTTTGGCATGCCGGGTCAATTCTGACCCCATTTTCCAATACTCCGCCTATTTTATGGCATTTAAGTTCTGCTATAACGCCCTGGCCAGTGACCCCACCACCACTGCTGCCGCTGCCGCCAAGACCGTCCGGGACGGTCTGAACGACCAGGTGAAGGCAGATCTTGCCGCCTATTCCGCTCACTATAACGATCATCTGGATGCATCCGCAAGTCAGCTTGCCACCGATGTAAACGATGCGTATATCAAGATCAGCGGCGACGAAAGCGGCGCAAAGTCCTATGGCGAAGTCTGCACCCTGCTGATCAGCTGGTATATCCAGGAGATCTATATGCCCCTGCACCAGGACGAGGTGGTTAAGTTTAACCCCATGGACAAGACCCAGGTGGAGCTGAGCTACACCACCGGAGGTTAATGGGTCATGGACGAAATGAAACGTACGCTTCTTGCCCTTGCGCCGGAACTGGGGATCGCCCTGACGGAGCAGACTGCTGATACGCTCTGCGCCTTTGGCGATCTGGTGATAAAGCAAAATGAGGTGATGAACCTCACCGCCATCACCCAGCCCGCCCAAGTGGCAAAGCTTCACCTGCTGGACAGCCTTACGGTGCTAAACGCCGGGGATCTGGCAGGCAAAACCCTTATCGATGTGGGCTGCGGCGCAGGCTTTCCCGGTGTGCCTCTGGCCATCGCCTGTCCCGACACCAAGGTCACCCTGCTGGATTCCCTGGGCAAACGGGTGACATGGCTGGAATCGGTGCTGCCCCAGCTGGGGGTGCAGGCAGAATGTGTCACCGCCCGGGCAGAGGAATTTGTGCCGAAGCGCCGGGAGCAATATGACTATGCCACCAGCCGGGCTGTGGCGCGGCTGAATATTCTGCTGGAGCTGACCGCGCCTTTTGTGAAGGTAGGCGGCTGCGTGCTGGCTATGAAGGGCGCTGCCGCCCGGGAAGAGCTGGCGGAAGCGCGAAGCGCCATTATGAAATTGGGTCTGAAGCTGGAGACCGTCCATAACCACACCATCGACGGCGCTGACCACTGCGTCATCGTGCTGCGAAAGGTTTCTCCCACGCCGCCCCAGTACCCCCGGCGGTACGCCAAGATCAAGCAAAGCCCCCTGTAACTGCACATAACAGCGGAGAACTTCGGTTCTGCGCTGTTTTTTGTTGTATTTGCCCCGGTTTTGTGGTACATTTTAAGAAAACCCGCCCGGAGGTGAGCAAGATGCTGCATAACAAAGCCCAAATTCTGAAAACCGACCGCCTGTGTCTGCGCCAGCTATCTGACAAAGATCGGGACGCCGCCATAGATCTGTTTACTGACCGGGAGGTTGGAAAAACCTATATGGTTCCGGATTTTGCCTGCCGGGAGGATGCGATCCCCCTGTTTGAAACCGTAAAACGGCTGTCCTGCTCCCCGGAGCGGTTCGTTTACGGGATCTGCCTGCAGGAAACGCTCATTGGTCTTATCAACGATGTGGGTATCGAGGACGGGCGCATCGAGCTGGGGTATGTGATCTGCCCGGGGCAAAAAGGAAAAGGATATGCCACGGAAGCTTTGGGCGCAGCCATCCGGGAGCTGTTCCGGCTGGGGTTTTCTGCCGTGAAAGCCGGGGCATTTCAAGAAAACAGAGCCAGTATGCGGGTGATGGAAAAGTGCGGCATGACCCCCACCGGGGAGCAGGAGCAGATCCCCTACCGGGGCAAAGTCCATGCCTGTATCAACTATGAGATCCGGAAGCCCGAATAAGCGCCAATTCTAGTTTATCAGACGACAAAAAACTTCGTGTCATTCCGAGACCCCTCAGGGGTCGTGGGAATCTCCCGGTAACAGGTTGGTCTTCTATTGCAGTACGGTGAATGGAGCAACGTTTCCCCGGGAGATTGCCACGGGCGCAAGCGCCCTCGCAATGACATGGTTTTTTGCTTGCTTTAACCTGTCCGCCAAGGGTAATTTGACTTTCCCAGGGCGGCGTGGTATGATGGCTAACATCAAGGAGGTATCTGCCATGCAGTTTTTATGGATGTCCCTGTTCGCATTGGGGATCACCGTCGCGGATCAGGTGACAAAGTATCTGACCGTCACCTATATTCCCCTTCACGCAGATATCCCGGTGCTTGACGGCATCGTGGGGCTGACCTACGCTCAAAATACCGGGGCGGCATTTTCCTTTTTTCAGGGGATGCAGTGGCTGTTTTTGCTGCTGTTTGCAGGTCTGACGGTGCTGATCCTTTGGGAATATTTCAAAAAGCCCCTGCCCTTTACTACCCTTGAGCGGTTTTGCATCGCGGCGGTTTACGGCGGCGGCCTGGGCAACGCCATCGATCGGGCGCGTCTGGGCTATGTGGTGGATATGATCGAAACGAAATTTATCACCTTTCCGGTGTTTAATGTGGCTGACTGCTTCATCACCTGCGGCTGTATTTTGCTGATAGCGCATGTTCTGCTGTTTAACAAGGACTTCTGGAAGGACGAGCGCAAATAACATTCCCTAGCCAACTGACGTTTTTGCAACAAAGCTTCCCCTCGGAGGGAAGGTTTTCATCTGCTCAATAATCTGAAATTTGAGGAATCAACATGACACTTTACGCCGATATCTCCGCTGAGCGGCTGGATGCCTTTCTTGCCCGGAGCGTGCCGGAGCTGACCCGCTCTGCCGCCCAAAAGCTCTTGGATGAGGGTCTTGTGACCCGAAACGGGAAGCCCGGCAAGAAAAATGACAAGTTAAGCCCCGGTGATGTGATCGAATATACTCTGCCCGAGCCGAAAGAGGTGGATATCGTTCCCAAGGAGATTCCCCTGGACATCGTGTATGAGGACGAGGATCTTTTGGTACTGAACAAGCCCAAGGGGCTGGTGGTCCACCCGGCGGCAGGACACGCCGATGACACCCTGGTCAACGGCCTGCTGTACGCCCTGGGGGACGACCTTTCCGGGATCAACGGCGAGCTTCGCCCCGGCATCGTCCACCGGATCGACAAGGACACCTCCGGTCTTTTGGCGGTGGCGAAAAACGACCTTGCCCACCGGGTTCTGGCAAGCCAGCTGAAGGATCACACCATGGCGCGGACTTATGAAGCCATCGTCTGCGGCAGCTTCCGGGAGGACAGCGGCACGGTAGACGCGCCCATCGGCAGGCATCCGTCTGACCGGAAGAAAATGTGCGTTACGGAACGCAACAGCAAAAGCGCTGTGACCCATTGGGAAGTGGTAGCCCGCTACCGGGGCTACACCCACATTCGCTGCCGGCTGGAGACCGGCCGCACCCACCAGATCCGGGTGCACATGGCGCACATCGGCCACCCCATTGTGGGAGATTCGGTGTACGGCCGGAAAAAGCCGGAGCTGGGTCAGGACAGCCAGTGTCTGCACGCGGGGCAGCTGTGCTTCCGCCACCCCCGGGACGGGCGGCCTGTGATGGTCTTTGCCCCGCTGCCGGATTATTTTACACAGGTTCTGGAGAAACTGGTAAAAATGGGGGAATAACCCTGTCATTCCGAGACCCCACAGGGGTCGTGGGAATCTCCCGGTAGTATGCCCGTTCTTCTAACGCCGTTCGGTGTATGGGAAGCATTTCTCCGGGAGATTGCCACGGCTACTAACGTAGCCTCGCAATGACACACGTTTTTGCAAAAGGAGCTTTCATGTATTCTGATTTCCTTCTGACGGTTGACTATGACCGCACCCTCACCGCCCCGGATTCCACCGTCCCCACGCGAAATCTGGAGGCGATCCAATATTTTATCGAAAACGGGGGCAGCTTCACCGTCAACACCGGACGCAGTGTACCTATGAGTCGGTGTTTTCTGGATTCCGTACCGGTCAATGCGCCGCTGCTGCTGTATAACGGCAGCGGCTGGTATGACCCTGCCCAAAACAAGCTGGTGCGAAGCTACCCCATCGCGCTGGATGCCCAGGCGCTGATCCGGGATCTGCAGCAGCATTTTCCCAAGCTCAGTATCGAGGTGCAGGGGGTGCAGGCGCACTATCTTTTCCAGAAAGACCGGGTCTGGGAGGAATACTGCCAGCACAACGGCTGCGCCTGGGCTTACGGATCGCTGGATGCTGTGGAGCAGCCCTTTCTGAAGGTGGCATTATACAGCGCTTTTGACGACAAGTTCGTGTCCTCCATGTATAAAACCATTCCTTGGGAAATGGACATGATGCAAAGTGCCATGACCTATGTGGAAGAGACCTACGGCGATCAGCTGGATGTTTTCCGGGCGTGTCCCCGGATCGTGGACATCCACGCCAAGGGCTGCAGCAAGCTGCGTACTGCCCGGGATCTGCAGCAGGCGCTGGGGAAAAAGTATCTGGTGTGCGTCGGCGACGCGGAGAATGATCTGACCATGCTCCGGGGCGCGGACTATGCTTTTTGCCCGGCTGACGGACTGGTGGCAGACCGTTTTCCCAATGTTTGCCGCTGCGGTGAGGGCGCGATTGCCCAGGTGATCTACGAAAAAATTCCCCAGCTTCCCTAAAATAAGCCTTGACATCTTCAGCTTCCTGTGCTAAAATTTCCTAGCTGAACCGTCATGGACTTGCGGGTGTAGTTCAATGGTAGAACACCAGCCTTCCAAGCTGGATACGCGGGTCCGATTCCCGTCACCCGCTCCATTCCACATGCGCCAGTAGCTCAGCTGGATAGAGCAACTGCCTTCTAAGCAGTAGGTCGGGGGTTCGA
>JAZNLP010000068.1:0-3125 GCA_045579165.1 Faecousia sp. | reverse complement strand
TTTATCCACAGTCAGAATCAGCGCCGCAGCCGGCTGTACCGGCTGATGAATGTGCTGCAGATCCGGGGCAGAGCCTTAACTGCCGGAGAAGAAAAATACGCCCAGAGCTGGCTGGAAATGGGCTTTGCCGACGAGGTGATCGCCCTTGCCTATGAGCGCACCTGCCTCAATACCGGTGGGCTTAACTGGGCTTACATGAACAAGATTTTACTTCGCTGGCAGGAGGCCGGCTTTAAGACGCTGGAGCAGATCCGCAGCGGCGACAGGAAAGCCTCTGCCGGACAGACCCAGCGGCAGCCGGACGAGCAGGAGCGTGCGGCCATCGCCAGAATGATGCAGGAGGTGTGATCCATGGGATATAGCTTAGAAGTAATGCGCCGGGCGCGGCAGCGGCTGGAGCAGGCCCGGGCAGACCGGGAATCTCAGCAGCGGCAGAATCTGGAGCAGGCTTATGACCGGCTGCCTCAGCTGCGTCAGATCGATGCCCAGCTGCGTCGGACTATGGCGCTGGCAGCCCAAGCGGCGTTCCGTCAGGGGGGCGATGCCCAGGCGGCCATGGAACGGGTAAAAGAAGAAAATCTCGCCCTGCAGCGGGAGCGGCAGGCGCTGGTGAGCGAGCATTTTGAAGAGGGCTTTTTGGACGACAGTCCCATCTGTCCCCGGTGCGGCGGCACAGGCTATGTGGGCAGCACTATGTGTCAGTGCTTTCAGGAGCTTTGCCGGCAGGAGCAGCGCAAGGAGCTGACTTTGCTGCACATGGGCATGGAGACATTCGAACAGTTCCGGCTGGATATGTACCCCGACCGGGTGGACCCCAAGCTGGGGGTGAATATCCGGGCGCTGATGAAAAAGACATTTGAAACCTGCCGCAGCTACGGGGAAAATTTCACGGAAAATGCCGGAAATCTGCTGCTTACCGGCAGCACGGGCTTAGGAAAGACCTTCCTTTCCGCCTGCATCGCCCGGACGGTGGTGGAGCGGGGCTACTCGGTGGTTTATGAAAGCGCGTCTCATCTGTTCTCCCGGCTGGAGCAGGCAAAATTCAGCGGCGATGAGGAGGCAAGAGCCCACACCCAGCGCTACAGCGCCTGCGATCTTTTGATCGTGGACGATCTGGGCACGGAAATGGCCGGCCAGTTTACCACTGCCGCCCTGTATACTTTGCTGAACGACCGGCTTCTGGCGGGAAAACCCATGATCATCTCCACCAACATGACCACAGAGGAATTTTCCCGGCGCTATTCGCCCCAGATCGCTTCCCGGCTGAACGGCAGCTTTGTGCGGCTGCCCTTCTTGGGCGACGATATCCGGGTGAAGAAAAATTGGGGGCTGTGATATGAAGCTGGGCATCTTATGGGATATGGACGGCACGCTGCTGGACACCCTGCAGGACCTGGCGGACAGCACCAACGCTGCGCTGGCGCATTTTGGGTATCCCCGGCGGACGCTGGAGGAGGTTCGGCGCTTTGTGGGGAACGGCGCGTGGCGGCTGATCCGGCTTTCCATGCCGGATGAAGAGCCGGACGCTCAAGTGGATGAGGTGCTGAAATACTATCAGGCGTATTACCGGGAGCACTGCCGGATCAAGACAAAGCCCTACGACGGCGTTTTGCAGGCGCTGGAAGCTTTGGGAGAAAAGTATCCCATGGCGGTGGTGTCCAACAAGCCCGACCCGGCGGTAAAGGCGCTGGCGAAAGAGTATTTTCCGGGGCTTTATGCCCTGGGCGAAAGCGACCTCTGCCCCAGAAAGCCTGCGCCGGATATGGTGTATCAGGCAATGCGGGCGCTGGGGGTTGACCGGTGCATTTATGTAGGCGACAGCGAGGTGGATGTGCTGACGGCGGAGAACGCCGGCGTGCCGTGCCTCAGCGTTACCTGGGGTTTCCGGGACACTTTTCAGCTGGAAGAAGCAGGCGGCCGGTATTTTTGCCATGAAACCAAGGAGCTGCCCAAGGCGCTGGAAGGAATTGCTTCTGAGGTCTTTGGGAATACTTGACGCACAAATGAAAATGTGATACCATTGCTGACAGTTCCTCTACGCCGCTGTGGTGGAACAGGCAGACACAAGGGACTTAAAATCCCTCGGAGTAAAATCCGTACCGGTTCGATCCCGGTCAGCGGCACCAATAAGGCGGGCACCCCACAGGGGTGCCCGCCTTATTGGTATTGTTAGATGCCGGGATCGAACCCATCTAAATGGAAGTGTCCGGTGGACACTTCCTGCCACCAGTGCAAACACTGGTGGCTACAATGATTTTTGCCTCTAGGGGAGGCAAAAATGCAGATCGATCCCGGTCAGCGGCATTCGTTCGCAAGAACGAAACCGCAGATCGATCCCGGTCAGCGACCCGAGCGCCGCAACAGGACAGCGGCATTTTTATGTAGGACGGATGACAGCTATGCTGCCATCCGCAGAAGATTACTGCAGGCCCTGCTCGTAAGCCTCGATCATCTTCTTGACCATCTGGCCGCCCACGGAGCCAGCCTCCCGGGAGGTCAGGTGACCGTTGTAACCGTTGGTCAGGTTGACGCCAACTTCCTGGGCAGCCTGCATCTTGAAGCGGTCCATAGCCTCACGAGCCTGGGGAATGTTGATCTGGTTGTTATTGTTGCTCATTTCATTTCTCTCCTTTTTGCTTTCTTGGAAAGAGGTACTTTCCGAAGAAAGCACGATTTCTTTCCGCAAACATAGCTTTGCCAAATTCATGCTTGCTATCCCTGCACGTTTTCGGAAATCGACACAATTTTTGGAAATGAAACCACATTATCTTAACGGCCTTTCGATTCCCGTACGCAAAAAAAGACACCACCCTATTGGGTGGTGTTTTTTCCATGCCGAACAGATCCCTTTCATTTCACAGCCCTTACGGGCCGCGCTCTGAAAGGGCGGGAATCTCCCACGGCCTAAAAAGTGTCCACCGGACACTTTTCTTAACGGCCTTTCGATTCCCGTACGCAAAAAAAAGACACCACCCAATAGGGTGGTGTCTTTTTTTGGTGACCCGTACGGGAATCGAACCCATGTTACCGCCGTGAAAGGGCGGTGTCTTAACCGCTTGACCAACGGGCCTGGTAGCGGCGACCTGACTTGAACAGGTGACAGACCGGGTATGAACCGGGTACTC
>JAZNLP010000067.1:0-3518 GCA_045579165.1 Faecousia sp. | reverse complement strand
GGGAATGCTCCGGCCGTTGATGGCAAGGCACACCAAAATCTGCCCGGAAACCGCGCCCCGGCGGACATAAATATGCCGCAAAAGACCCTTGTGGGCCGTTTCGTCGTAGACTGTGACCCGGTATTGGTTTACATAATCCATAACCGCATCTTTGACCCGGTCTGTATCCTCCGGCAGGATCAGACAGCGGCTGTTTTCCACTACCTGATGGGTGCCTGCCCTGAAAAAGCCGGCGTAAGCCCGGCCCTTTTTCTCCGAACCTGGGTACTGGGCCTTATTCCGGTAGCCCCGGCAGGTAGGCGCGGCAAGGATCGGCATATCCGTAAGGCGCTCGCCGCCGATGCGACAGAGCGCCTGGCGCACCCGGTCTGCTTTCAGCCGGGTCTCCTCCTCATAGTCCATGTGGTGAAAGTCACAGCCGCCGCACAGCTTCGCCACCGGACACGCCCGGTTGACCCGGTGAGGAGACTTTTCCAGCAGCTCCACGATCTTACCGGCTGCCCAGGTCTTTTTCGCCACTTCGATCCGCACCCGAACAGTTTCCCCAACAATCGCATTGGGTACAAACACGGCGCAGCCCTCAATCTTGGCGATGCCCTGTCCCTCGGCTGTATAATCCACGATCTTCGTTTCGTAAATTTGATTCTTTATCAGCATACTCTGCTCCTTAAAAGGGCTGCGTCATGGGGATATCCCCCTGGCGCATGCCCGGCATCTATCTGCTTTCGCATAGATTATGCCTATCATAGCACAAAAATCATCAGGGGTAAAGTTGAGAAATGGAAAAAGCTATGGTATGATAGGGAAAAAGGAGGTGGATGTATGTGTTATGTAAACTGCAAGCTGTGCCCCCGGGCGTGCGGGATCGATAGAACCGGCGGGCAACTGGGCTTCTGCCAATGCCCGGACAAAGCGCTGGTGGCGAAAACCATGCTCCACCGATGGGAAGAGCCGGCGCTTTCTCCCAATGGCAAAAGCGGCGCAGTGTTCTTTAGCGGCTGCACCCTCGGCTGCACCTATTGCCAAAACCGGCAGATCAGCCGCTCCCCCGTTGGCACACCTATGGACAGCCTGCAGCTGCGGCAGCTGTTTCTGGAGCTGATCGGGCAAGGGGCGGAGAACATCGATCTGGTGACCCCCACCCAGTTCCTGCCCACCATCCTGCCGGCGCTGGAGCCGAAGCTTTCTGTTCCGGTGGTGTATAACTGCGGCGGCTACGAGCGGGTAGAAACGCTAAAAATGCTTGAGGGGAAGATCGATATTTACCTGCCGGATCTGAAATATGCCGATAGCCCGCTGGCTGCCGCCCTTTCCGGGGCGGGAGATTATTTCCCCGTTGCCGCGGCGGCGATTCGGGAGATGGTTCGCCAGACCGGCGCGCCGGTTTGGCAGGGCAACCGTCTGCTTCGGGGTGTAATCATCCGCCATCTGATCCTGCCGGGGCAGGTGGAAAACTCTCTGAAGGTTCTGGACTGGATTGGAGAAGCTTTCCGTCCCGGAGAGGTTCTTGTCAGTTTGATGCGGCAGTATACCCCCATGCCGGGTCTGTCCTCCCCCCTGAACCGTCGGGTGACTGACGAGGAATACGAATCGGTGCTCAGCTGGATGTATCTCAATGACCTTGCAGGCTTTGTCCAAGAGCCGGAGGCGGCGGATCACTGCTTTATTCCGGATTTTTAAGAAAGCAAAAGCTCCCCAAACGGGGAGCTTTTTCAGATCTCATAGATTTTTGTCACTTCCGTAGGGCCTTCCAGCAGCAGGGCGGATATCTGATCCTCCTTGCTGTGAACGGTGACCTGCAGGATGCCGCCCCGGTTGTGGGCGGTAAGCTTTCCGCCAGGCAGCTTGCCCATGGACCACAAAGTAGCAGCGACAGAGCCGCAGCCGGTGCCGCAGGCAAGGGTATAATCCTCAACACCCCGCTCAAAGGTCAGCACCCGTATCTCATTTTCGCCGATCCACTGATAAAAATTCACATTCGCGCCTTTGGGAAAGGCGGGATCGTGTCGCAGCGCCTGCATCCCGCTGCGAAGCTTTTCAGCATCTGCCCAAAGGTCGCCCTGATATTCCGCCACCGCGTGGGGAATGCCGGGGTTTCCCAGCTCCACATAGGCGACATTTTCCTTGCGGCTCAGCTCCAAGACACTGGGGTCGTTCAGCTGCACCCGGTACCGGTTTTCGCTGAGCCGCCAGCCGGGCACAAGGCCAGCATCCGTTTCCACCACCATGGTGTCCCCGGCAAGGCCCATATCATAGGCAAACCGGCAGATGCATCGGGCGCCGTTGCCGCACATTTCGCCCCGAGAGCCATCGGAATTGTAAAAATGAAGCTTAAAATCGGCTTTCTGGGAGTGGTCCACCGCCATGAAGCCGTCGGCGCCGGTTAGTTTACATAACTCTACCGCCAGCTTTTCAAAATCGTATGTGCCACCCCGGGCATCCATGACCATAAAGTCATTGCCCGCGCCGTTCATATACCAAACCTTCATAAAAACTCCTTCCCTGGGGATAGAACTTGGGGTTTATGGAGCCGGAATAAATAAGCGTGTCATTCCGAGACCGCACAGGGGTCGTGGGAATCTCCCGGTATAACGTTCGTTCTTCCACGGAAGATGGATAAACAAGGAAGCTTTCCTGCAGGAGATTGCCACGGGCAGCATAGCTGCCCTCGCAATGACATTTTTTTATAGCAGCTCGAAGAATGGGAATTTAAGATCAATTCCCCTGGTTTAAGATATCCTCCATGTTATAAAAGCCCTTGGGCTTGCCCTCCATGAACCGGGCGGCGGCTACTGCGCCGTCCGCCAGCATCGCCCGGGAACCGGACTCATGCTTTAAGGTCAGGCTCTGGTTGCCGGTATGGATATGCACCTCGTGAATGCCGACCACATTGCCCAGCCGCAGAGCGTGGACACCGATCTCGTCCTTTGTCCGCTTGCCCTCTCCGGAGCGGCCGCAATTTTCATAAGCATTGGGGCGCACTTCCTTGATGGCGTTGAACAGCATGTGAGCTGTGCCGCTGGGGGCATCCACCTTACGGGTATGGTGGGTCTCCACGATCTCAATATCCGCATCGGGGAAATAAGCTGCGGCCTGTTTGGCAAGGCGGCACAGCACCGCGATACCCAAACTCACGTTACCGCTGAAAAACACAGGGATCTTCTCCGCTGCGGCGGTGATCTGTGCCTTTTCATCGGGGGTGTGGCCGGTAGTACCGATGATGGCGGCACAGCCGCTCTTTTCCGCAAAGGCCAGCACATCGGCGATGGCGCTGTGATGGGAAAAGTCGATGACCGTATCGCAGCTTACGCTGCCCAGCTCTTCAAAGGTCTTGGCGACACCGTTTTCTCCGTCGATACTCACAAGCCCCACGATCTCGTCGCCCAGGATCTGCCGGATCAGCTTACCCATGGCGCCGTTGGCGCCGCACAGTACCGCTCTCATACTTCGATACCCAGCTTTCTCATTTCCCCGAGCATGGTGCTGCGGAAGGGCTCTTCCATGGGGGTCAGGGGCAG
>JAZNLP010000066.1:0-2794 GCA_045579165.1 Faecousia sp. | reverse complement strand
TCGCCGGAGCGAGTACCCATAGGCACACCTGCCAGGGGAGACAGACCCATGGTGGTATCCTGGCACTTGCCGTCCTTGATGGCAGCCATGGAAGAGCCGTTGCCCAGATGGCAGTTGACCATCTTGAACTCTTTCTTGCCCACCAGCTCAGCAGTACGCTTGGCAACATACTTGTGGGAAGTGCCGTGGAAGCCGTAACGACGGATGGAGTCGTTCTCATAGTACTCGGTGGGGATGGCGTAACGGTAAGCCTTGGGAGGCATGGTCATATGGAAAGCGGTGTCGAACACAGCCACCTGGGGAGTCTTGGGCATAACAGCCTGGCAGGCGCGGATGCCCATCAGGTTTGCAGGATTGTGCAGGGGACCCAGGGGGATGCACTTCTCGATAGCGGCGATAACAGCATCGACAATGATGCAGGATGCGAAGAACTCCATACCGCCGTGGAGCACACGGTGACCGACAGCATCGATCTCGTCAACGGACTTAATGACGCCTACATTCGCGTCCTGCAGGATCTCCAGAGTAGCGGCGATCGCTTCGGAGTGGGTGGGCATGGGGATGTCCTTAACCACCTTGTCGCAGCCGGACTTGGTGTGGTTCAGACGGCCGTCGATGCCGATACGCTCACACAGACCCTTTGCGGAAACCACGCCGGTCTCGGGATCCATCAGCTGATACTTCAGACTGGAAGAGCCGGCATTGATAATCAAAACATTCATGGGATTTGCCTCCTGTAAAATAAAAATATTTTCTTTTTGACTTCTTTGTGGTATGATAGCCATAACTAGGTTTATTCTATAATACTTTCCGAAATTTCTCAACCCCTGAATGGGAATTTTTTTGAAAAGGAGGGGATTTTTTGAAGGTCATCGGTATTTTGTGCGAATATAACCCCTTTCATCTGGGACATCAGAAGCAGCTGGACTGGATCCGCAGCCAATATGGCCCGGATTGCGCCATCGTGTGTCTCATGAGCGGCAACTTTGTGCAGCGGGGCGCGCCGGCGGTTTTCGATAAATCCCTACGGGCAAGAGCCGCTGTCGCCTGCGGCGCAGATCTGGTTCTGGAGCTGCCGGTGACTTATGCCTTATCCTCGGCTGAGGGGTTCGCCGCCGGAGCTGTTCGGATCCTTTCCGGCTTTTGCGACAGCATGTGTTTCGGTACGGAAACCGGCACTGCGGATACTTTGCTGGACACTGCCCGGGCATTGCTGAGACATGACTTCCCTGCCGCCCTGCGCCAGCAGCTGGAGACCGGGAAGTCCTTTCCTGCCGCCCGCCAGGCTGCGCTGGAAGATCTGGGCGTGGATGCTTTCCTGCTTTGTAGTCCCAACGACATTCTGGCAGTAGAATACTGCAAGGCTATTTTATCCCAAAACAGTTCTATGTCTCCCCTGCCCATTCAGCGGCAAGGTGATTATCACGCGGATACGCCGGATTCCCATAATCCATCCGCAACAGCCATCCGTAACCTAATTTTAGAAAACAAAGACTGGCAGACTTATGTCCCAAAGGCTGCAGCAGACATTTTCCGGGGTGCGCCCAGCCACGCTTTGGCAGCAGGAGAAAAGGCGATCCTGTATCGGCTGCGGACCATGTCTGACAGCGAATTTGAAGCGCTTCCCTACGGCTCTGAGGGGCTGTGGCGCAAGCTGATGCATGCCAGTCGCAGCTGCGGGACTCTGGAAGATGTTCTGACCGCCACCAAATCCAAGCGCTATACCCGCACCCGGCTGGACCGGATGGTCATGTGCGCCCTGCTGGGGATCACAAAGCGGGACATGGATACACCTGCACCCTACACCAGAGTCCTGGCCCTTGGAGAACGGGGAAAAAGTGTGCTGAAGCTGGCCCGGGAACAAGGGCTGTTTCCCCACATTGGAGAGCCTGTGGTTAGCCCCTATTGGGAGCTGGAACAGCGCTGTGACGATATCTACGGACTGTTCCGGGAATCTCCCGAAACTGCAGGGCAAGCTGCCCACCGCCGCATCTGGCTTGAGGATTGATAACAAAAGAGGAATGGCTTTCGCCATTCCTCTTTTTCTGTTACTTGGTAAGATCGCTTGGAAGTGAAGTTGTTCTCACAATGGAAATGTATCTATTCGGCTTGTCGTTAAGCAAATTATACTCTAACTTTACCTCGAAATAGCAAGTATCCCCGTAGGGTTTCTCATAATAAATGGTATATGTACTGTCTCCGTCGTGCTTATAGCCGACAAAGTCATATATCGAATACGACGGATTTTGGAAGCCGATTTCAACAGTCTCACCATGGCCATAAACCAATCTGTCCAGAGCTTCCTCGCTCATGGAAAAGTAAACTTTTGCTTTCTCCAAATACTGACTTACGGAAACTGTTGTTTCACTGCCCTCATTTTCATGGAAGAAAATATAGTCGATGTAGGTATTCACCATATTGGTTTCCACAAGATTTTCGCCAATCCACATATCGTGACTGGAGGCCGCATCGTAGAAGCTGCCCAGCAACCAATCATCAAACGAATTGATTGCCGCGTTTTTGCTTGTCTCTTGTGTTTCCGAAGCAGCGCAAGTGGAGCAAGTCCGTTTTTCTGTGCCGGCTTTGCCTACTAGTGCCTCTGTTTCCGTTCTCCAATCACCCCAAGTGTGCTGACACGTTGTAGCGGCAGTGCTTTCTGTAGGGTTGGTGGTTGCTCCTGTGTTTTCGCCTGTAGGAGTTCCCTCCTCGTCTTTACCGCAGGCTGCCAGTACAAATACCATAGACAAAACAAGGATCAATGCAAGAATTCTCTTCATATCTATCTTTCCTCCAA
>JAZNLP010000065.1:0-2661 GCA_045579165.1 Faecousia sp. | reverse complement strand
GCAGTTGTGAATGCCGAGCGGGAAAAAGCACAGAAAACAAAGGATCTCATCACCCAGCTTGAGCAGAGCGAGCGGGCTATGAAGAAGCTGTAATTTTATATTTTGCGCCCCCATGCAAACAAATCGTTTGCGTGGGGGCGTGATTTTTTTACATTTGCGGATGTGACAAAAAATACGCATAAAGTTTTCTATACTAGTTTCGAAACAGCAAAAGGAGGAGAAAACCATGCACTTTACCAGCTTTCTGGAAAACGGCAGACTAACTGTGGCGCTTACAGGTGAAATAGATCACCACTGCGCCAAAAACTACATACAGTCCATTGCGGCAAAAATCGAGGCCTATACACCGGATGTGTGCATTCTGGACTTTCAGGATGTAACATTTGTGGATTCATCCGGTATAGCAGTGGTGATCAACGCTCTGCGAAACATGAGCCAGATCGATGGCAAGCTGATCCTGTCAGGAATCTGCGAGCAGCCAATGCGTGTCTTCCGGGCATCCGGAATCGATAAATTAGTAGAAATCAAGGAGGCAGTTTTATGAAATTCAATAACTTTATGATCCTGGAGTTTCCCAGCAAGTCCTGTAACGAGGCCTTTGCACGGTCTGCGGTTGCGTGTTTCGCGGCACAGCTTGACCCTACCATGGAAGAACTGGGGGATATCCGCACTGCAGTATCCGAAGCGGTCACAAATTGCATCGTTCACGCCTATCCGGATGCGTTGGGTCTGATCACTCTGCGGTGCCGTATTTTAAAGGACAATGTTCTGGATATCGTTGTAAAAGACAAGGGCGTCGGTATTGCTGATCCGGAGCAGGCAAGAAGACCTATGTTCACCACCGGCGGCGCAGACAGAAGCGGCATGGGTTTTACCATTATGGAAAGCTTTATGACCTCGTTTGAACTGACCTCTGAGCCGGGAAAGGGGACAACCGTACATATGCGTAGAAAGCTGGCGCGACGTCAATGAGCACACAGGAAGAACTGATCGCCCTGGCGCAAGCGGGGGATAAGGATGCTTCTGAACGGTTGGTTACGGATAACGCAGGGCTGATTTGGTCTGTTGTGCGGCGTTTTCTTGGCAGGGGAACGGAAGCAGATGACTTGTATCAGTTGGGGTGTCTGGGATTTTTGAAAGCGGTAGATGGATTTGATTTACAGTTTGGAACGCAGTTCTCAACCTATGCCGTACCAAAGATCGCCGGAGAAATTCGCCGTTTTTTGCGTGACGATGGCGCAGTCAAAGTATCCCGCACGATCAAAGAACGCGCCACAACCATCCGCACAGCCAGATCCATGCTTAGTGCCCAGTTAGGGAGAGAACCGACTCTTACGGAGATCAGCGAAAAGACCGGATTTACTCCGGAAGAGATCGCCGTCGCGGAAACAGCTACTGCTGCGACGGAATCCATTCAGCGGGAAACAGGGGAGGACGGTTTTTCTCTGGAGCATATCCTGACGGACACGGAATCTGAGGAAAACATAGTGGAGAAAATCTCCCTGCGTCAAGCGATTGATCGGTTGCCGGAGCGGGAAGCGTTGGTGATCAAACTTCGCTACTTTCATGGCCTTACACAAGAGCGAACAGCATCTGTATTATCTGTCAGTCAGGTGCAGGTTTCCAGAATCGAGAAGAAAGCTTTAACTGCATTGCGGGAACTGTTGCGATAAAGGCGAATTACCTCTTTACCTTTTGGGAAAAATGCGGTAAAATAGGCATATCACACAAAGTAGGTGCTGACATGACCGAACAACTCGCTTCCCGTTTCCTGTCTGCCAGGCGTAAATACATAGCCGCGCAGTTTTCCAATCTGAATGATATGCAAAAAGAGGCTGTCCTTACCACGGATGGCCCTCTTTTGCTGCTCGCAGGTGCAGGCAGCGGTAAGACCACCGTTCTGATCCATCGGATTGCGAACCTCATTCGCTTTGGCAGAGCCAGTGACAGCAATGAGATTCCGGACACCGCCACAGAAGAGGATGTGGATTTTCTTGAAAATCTCCCGCCCATACCCTCTGATTATGAAGCTGCCCGTGCGGACTGGCTTTGCGCGCTGGAACCGGCTGCTCCTTGGAGCGTCATCGCCATCACCTTTACAAACAAGGCTGCAAACGAGCTGAAGGACAGGCTGGAAGCTATGCTTGGTGAGCAGGCACGGGATATCTGGGCCATGACCTTCCACAGTGCCTGCTGCCGTATTCTTCGCCGTGATATTGAGCGCCTTGGTTACACCCGCAGCTTTACCATTTATGATTCGACTGATTCTGAGCGGGTGATGAAGGATATCCTTAAGGACATGGGTCTGGATGACAAGACATTTCCTGCCAAATATGTCCTTAGCATTATTAGCCGGGAAAAGGATAAAATGGTTTCCCCGGAGGCTCTTTTGGAGCGGGCGGAAGCCTTTGGAGATATGCGAATCCTGCCGGTAGCCAGAGCCTACAAGCGCTATCAGGCGCAGCTAAAGGAAAATAACGCTCTGGATTTTGATGATATCATTATGCTGACGGTTCGGCTTCTGCAGGAACACGAGGATGTCCGGGCATACTATCAGCGGAAATTCCGTTATGTCTTGGTAGACGAGTATCAGGATACCAACCATCTGCAGTATCTGCTCACTTCGTTGCTTGCCGGGGGATATGAAAATGTCTGCGTGGT
>JAZNLP010000064.1:0-2357 GCA_045579165.1 Faecousia sp. | reverse complement strand
CTAGAGTATAGCACAGCGACTTTTGTTTGTCAACAGTTTTTCTCGTTTTTGTGAAATCCCGCACCGGTCAGAATACTTTGCAAAACTAATTCAGAAGCAATCCCAGCAGCCGGTCATCGGTGAAGACCGGGCGGGTGTATGCCGCATCCAAAACGGCATCTACATTATCGGTGTTATTTTCGATCTCTTTAGAACAAAGCTGGGATGTTTGCAGAAGATCCCCGCCCAGATCCCGGATCAGCAGGCACAGGATCACACACAGCTTCACCCGGCCCATGAGATCAAAGTCAGAAACGGCCTGCAGCCAGTACCGCTGCACAAAGTATCGGGCAAGAAGCCGGAAATGATCTGTCCAGCTGCCAGGCGCACTGTCAGATTCCAGCCGCTGCCGCCAGGCAGAGGTCAGGATCTCAAGCTCCCGGAAGAAGGGCCTCAGCGGCAGGGGAGCGGCGGTTTTTGCCAAGGAATAGGCAGTTTCCAGCGCTTCGTTTGCGTCAAAGGGGGGCGGATCTATGCCGTCCAGCAGGCTCTGGGCATGACAGCCATGAAACAGCAGGATTGCCAGTATCTCATTTACAGGGCGGGTGGCGTCATCCAGAAGCTGCAGCGCCTGCTCCCGAGTCTGCAAAAGGACAGCCATATCGGCTTCGTCGTAATCACCCGGCTCGCCGCCGGGGACGGTTTGCGTTAAAATGTCATCACCTTCGCCGGAAAGGATCAGCCGGGCGGCTTCCGGGCAGGAAAGCTCCAGACCGAACTCTACAAAGCTGCCGTAGTCATGGGTCAGCCGGGGAAATTCCCGACAGGTTTTACACAGAGCGTCGTGACCGAGCTCTGCCTGGATGCGGCAAAGGCCGTCCTTTCGCCACATGGGGCAGCGGCCGTTTTCGATGGACATCAGGGCAGAGCCATCCTCCCAGTCAGTCAGGACTTTACGCAGCGCATCCCCCAGCTCCCCGGGTAGGGAGCGGTAATACGCGGCGCTTTCCGGATCCACAACCACCTCCCAGTCCTTGCAGCAGCTGTCGGGACATTGGGCGGCGATGCAGCGGAAACGGTCAAAATAGGCGGGTTTTCGTAGTATCATAGCAACCTCAAAAAAGCAGCGCATACGCTCTACCGTATGCGCTGCAAATGTTTATTCTTCTGAACCCTCGGGGCGGATGGCGCACAGAATTGCGGCGGCATCCTGCAGGGCGGTTCTGCTGTTGTCCACAGCCGCTTGCAGCTCCAGCATCTGGGCGTTGACCCGATCTGCGATCTGGTGGAATTGACCCGCAGCGCCGTCTACATGGGCAGTGGCGTCCGCAAGGATGCCGGTAGCCTGACGGTACAGCTGCGTAGCCCGCTCTCTGGCGGCGCGTTCTGCTTTTTCTGCCCGGCGGTAAGCCTCCAGCTCTTCCTTTTCCAGACTCTGCACAGGCGCTTTGGTGCGGAGCTCATCCAGCTCTGCCCGGACAGCTTCCAGTTCCTCCGTCAGTGCGGGGATGGCGTCCTCGCTTTCCGGAGCGGCACTGCGCAGTGCGGTCAGCTCTTCGGTTAATGCCTGATTTTCACTGCGGAGCTGATTGACAAGATCGTTATGCTTGGTGTTCAGATATTCCAGATAGCGGACAACATCCTCCCGGTTAAAGCCGTTAAAAGCGCCGCGGAAACGGTATTCAGATGCCATTAGTAGCCTCCTTCTGACCAAGAAATCGGTCAAATTCTAGAGATTTTCTTGATTATAGCACATTTTTTCTCGGAAAACAACTGCTTTTTCTACAATATCTTTCCTGAAACATGGGATGCCGCCCATTTCGACAGCAGATGCACCGATTTTGTCGACGGGACATATGTTGAAATGGGAGGTGAGAAAATATGAATCTTGCATGTTGCAGCTGTAGATGCAATTGCACTGCGGTGTCCGTGGTTGCCAGTGTGATCCTTGGGGTGATCGCGGCATTTTTGCAGATCACCGGGGTGATCGTCCTGACACCGGTATTCCTTCTGGTGGCGGCGGGGGTCGCTGTGGCTTATCTTGGAGGGCTGGCATTGGCATCGTTGGCGGCAAGACGGCGAGAGCGCAGCGGTTGTATCTGCGGCGCTCTGAACACCTTGCTGGTGGCCCTGTTGGGAACGATCCTGCTGTCGGCGATCCTGCTGGCTGTGGGCATTACTGCCACCAGCATCATCAGCGCCATTTTGGTAGGGGTGTTGATCGCGCTTCTGGCGCTGGCCATCACCGTGTCTGCCTGCCTGGTCAGATACCTGACGGACTGCACCGATTAAAAACGCAAAAGAAACAGCGGCACCCGTAAAGGGTGCCGCTTATTTGCGGTGAAGTTATTTGCTGATGACTGCAGGCTGCTGGGACG
>JAZNLP010000063.1:0-3197 GCA_045579165.1 Faecousia sp. | reverse complement strand
GACGAAAACGGTGTCATGACCGGCATCCATTTTGCCGATGCTGACCGCTACAATTTTGCCTTTGATACCGTTGACGCCATCGCCCGGAAAGATCCGGAAAAGCTGGCTATGATCCACATCGGAAACGATATGTCTGAGCACCGGTTTACCTTTAAAGACATGAAGGACGCCAGCTCTCAGTGTGCCAACTACTTCAAATCTCTGGGCATCCGCCGGGGCGACCGGGTGATGCTGGTGCTCAAGCGGCATTACCAGTTCTGGTATGCGATCCTGGGTCTGCACAAGCTGGGCGCTATCGCCATTCCTGCTACCAACCAGCTGGTGGAGCATGACTTTACCTATCGGTTCGAGGCCGGCGGTGTTTCCGCCATTTTGTGCACCGCTGACGGGGATACTGCCCACCAGGTAGAACTGGCAGAACAGGTCTCCGGACGGTCGCTGACCAAGGTTTTGGTTGGCGGCCAGCGGGAAGGCTGGCATGACTTTAACGAGGAATACGGCCTGTTCAGCCGGCGGTATCTCCGTGAAGAGGATGCTCCCTGCGGCAACGATCCGATGCTGATGTTCTTCACCTCCGGCACCACCGGCTATCCCAAGATCGCTACCCACAGCTACAAATACGCTTTGGGTCACTATGTCACCGCCAAATACTGGCATCTGGCAGAGCGGGATAAATTGCACTTCACCATCTCGGAGACCGGCTGGGGCAAAGCCCTTTGGGGCAAGCTCTACGGTCAGTGGCTCTGCGAGAGCGCAATCTTTACCTATGACTTTGACCGGTTTGATCCGGAAAAGATCCTTCCCCTGTTCGCAAAATACCAGATCACTACCTTCTGCGCGCCCCCCACCATGTACCGGATGCTGATCAAGCAGGATCTGTCCCGGTTTGACCTTTCCTCCATCCACCACGCCACCACCGCCGGTGAAGCGCTGAACCCGGAAGTGTTCTATCAGTTTGAGAAAGCCACGGGACTGCGGATCCACGAAGGCTTCGGGCAGACGGAAATGACTCTGGGCATCGCCAACCTCTCCGGCACCGAGATCAAGCCCGGCGCTATGGGCAAGCCCATTCCCGGCTACGGCATTGACATTGTGGATGCTGACGGAAAGAGTGTGGAAGACGGTGTCAACGGCGAGATCGTCATCCGCACAGATCCGGCACCTACCTGCGGTGTTTTCCTGGGCTACTACGGCAACGAGGAAAAGACAAAAGAAGTCTGGCACGACGGAATGTACCATACCGGCGATGTTGCCTGGCGGGATGAGGACGGCTACTACTGGTATGTGGGCCGGGCTGATGATGTAATCAAGTCCTCCGGCTACCGGATCGGACCTTTCGAGATCGAATCCACCATCATGGAGCTTCCTTATGTTCTGGAATGCGGTGTCTCTGCCGCGCCGGATGAGGTAAGAGGCCAGGTGGTCAAGGCCAGCATCGTGCTGATCCCCGGTGTGGAGGGTACTGACGAACTGAAGAAAGAGATCCAAAACTACGTCAAGACCCACACCGCTCCCTACAAGTATCCCCGGATCATTGTATTCCGTGATGAGCTTCCCAAGACGATCAGCGGAAAAATCATTCGAAATAAGCTTTAATATTGACTTTTTTGAATAATGGTGGTATGATTCCAAGTAACCAAAGGCGTTGATGGAGAAAGGCAGTTTTCCCCCTGTCTGCAGAGAAATGGCGGTCGGTGCGAGCCATGACAGAGAAAGCCCCCTTGTCCCTCCGGAGCCGGGAGGAAGAACGCATTTTTGCAAGTAGAACCTCCACGCGTCAGCTGCGTCAGTGCTTAGGGTGTGTCAGCACCTGAGGAGTGGTATCTGCTGTGAGGCAGGTGCAATTTGAGTGGTACCGCGGGCTAGTTTTTACAGCTCGTCTCAAGGAATCATCTTTGAGACGGGCTTTTTGCTTTTTTGAGGTACAATATGGAACAAAACATGACCGGAGTTACATACAAAATTAAAGAGATCGCCCAGCGTATCCGGGAACTGCGGCAGATCACAGGCCTAACCGCCGAGGAAATGGCACGGCGCACGGATCTTAGCGTCGAAGAATACCTGCAGTGCGAGGCAGGCAACCGCAATCTCAGCGTTGCGTTCCTGTACCGGTGCACCTTGAGCTTCGGCGTGGATATGGGCGACCTGTTGGAAGGCCGCAGCCCGCAGCTGCGTTCCTATGCCCTGACCCGCAAGGGGGAAGGCCAGCGCATTGAAGAGGCCCACCACATGATCGGCTTTAACCTGGCCGCCGGTTTCCGCAACCGGATTGCCCTGCCCCTTTACATGGAGCTGAACTACCGGGAAGGTGCGGAGCAGGAAGCCATTGAGCTGACTACCCACGAGGGCCAGGAGTGCGATATCGTCATTCGTGGTCACATGAAGATCCAGATCGGCGGTCACAGCGAGATCCTGTACCCCGGTGACTGTATCTACTATGATTCCGCCACTCCCCACGGCATGATCGCTGTGGACGGTGAGGACTGCGCGTTCTACGCCATCGTACTGAGCAATTCTGCCGCCCGTGAGGGCGAGCAGGCTGCCGCAGTTGCGACCCAGCGTAATGAGCAGCCCGCTCCCGACAAAAAGCGCCGGATCTACCATAATTTCATTCTCCCCACCGTCAAAGACGGAAAGCTGGAGCAGATCGCATTCCAGAATGAGGATAAGTTTAACTTCGCCTTCGATGTGGTGGATGCTTTGGGTGAAAGCCAGCCGGAGAAACTGGCGATGCTGCACCTTTCTGAAGACGGCACCGAGCGTCGCTTTACCTTCCGGGAAATGATGCGGGAATCCGCGAGGGCCGCCAACTACTTCAAATCTCTTGGCATTCGCCGGGGCGACCGGGTGATGCTGGTGCTCAAGCGCCATTACCAGTTCTGGTTCGCCATCCTGGGTCTGAACAAGCTGGGCGCTGTGGCCATCCCCGCCACCAATGAGCTGCTGGAAAAGGATTTTGCATTCCGTTTTGCCGCCGGCAATGTAAAAGCTGTGCTGTGTACTGCTGACGGTGAGGTGGCGGATGCCATTGATGCCGCCGCTGCCAAGAGTCCCTCTCTGGAGCATAAGCTGCTGGTAGGCGGCAGCCGGGAGGGCTGGCACGACTTTAACGACGAATTTACCATGTTCAGCAGCCATTATCAGCGGACTGAGGATGCCCCCTGCGGATCGGATCCCATGCTGATGTTCTTCACCTC
>JAZNLP010000062.1:0-2001 GCA_045579165.1 Faecousia sp. | reverse complement strand
GCATGACTTTTCCTACCAGCCGGATCACAGTCAATCTAGCTCCCGCGAATCTCAAAAAGGCGGGAACGCATTACGACCTGCCCATTTTGCTTAGCATCATGGCTGCTGCCGGCAGTGTTCGCAAACCCCGCTCCACTTCCGCGTTTATCGGAGAGGTGGCGCTGGACGGACAGCTACGGCCGGTGTGCGGTGTGCTGCCTATGGCCCTTGCGGCTAAGAAAGAGGGCGTAAAGGCCTTGTTTGTCCCGGCGGAAAATGCTGCGGAGGCTACTTTGGCCCGTGGGCCTGCGGTGTATCCCATCCGGAATGTCCGGGAACTGGTCGCAGGACTGAACGGGGAGACGGAGCTTCAGGAAGAACCCCTTTGGCTTCCGGAACGCGGCAGCGTGAACGAGCCGGATTTTAAGGATGTTTTAGGACAGGAAAATGTAAAGCGCGCCCTGGAAGTCGCGGCGGCAGGCAGCCACAATGTGCTGCTGATCGGCCCGCCCGGCTCCGGTAAAAGTATGCTCAGTAAGCGGCTGCCTTCCATTTTGCCGGATATGGCATGGGAAGAAGCGCTGGAGGTCAGTCAGATCTATTCTGTTATGGGTATGCTGGACAGCAAGACTCCGCTTTTGACCCGGCGTCCCTTCAGAAGTCCCCACCATACCATATCCAATGCGGGCCTTGCGGGCGGCGGCACAAACCCCAAGCCCGGCGAAATTTCCCTTGCACACAAGGGCGTGCTGTTTCTGGATGAGCTGCCGGAGTTTCGGAAAGATACCTTAGACATGATGCGTCAGCCCTTGGAGGATGCTCAGGTGACCATTTCCCGGGTCTCCGGGGCGGTGACCTATCCGGCGGAATTTATGCTGGTGTGCGCCATGAACCCCTGCAAGTGTGGGTGGTATGGGGATGCGTCCGGCAGATGCACCTGTTCTGAGCAGGCGGTGCAGAACTACCGGGGACGGATCTCCGGACCGTTGCTGGACCGGATCGATATCGTGGTGGAAGTGCCTGCGGTGCATTTTGAAGAGCTTCGGATAAGGGAAGAGGCAGAACCCTCTTGCCAGGTCAAGAAGCGGGTGGATACCGCCCGGCAGATCCAGCAGGCGCGGTTTGCATCCGGTAATATGTGCAACGCCCGGATGGGCCCCGAGGAAATGCGGAAGTTCTGCGCTTTGGATGAAGCGGGTGCAGATCTTATGAAGCAGGCTTTTGATGCCATGGGCCTGACTGCCAGAAGCTATGACCGGATCTTAAAGGTAGCCAGAACCGTTGCGGATCTGGACGGAAGCGAACAGATCGAACCCCAGCATATCGCCGAGGCCATTCAGTACCGGGCAGTGAATCTGGGAAACCGATAATATAAAGGAATACGGAATATGAATGAGATTTTTTTGCTGAAACTGGGCGAGATCGTCCTGAAGGGTGCGAACAAGCGGCAGTTTGAAAATAAGCTGCGCCAGAATGTCCGCCGCCGGATGAAGCCCTACGGAAATTTTGATGTGTATATCATGCAGTCTACTGTCTATGTGGAGCCTATGGATGAAATGGCGGATGTGGATGGGGCATGGGAGGCCTGCCGGAGCATTTTCGGTGTTGTCAGCCTGTGCCGCTGCCGTCCCTGTGAAAAGAACATGGATGCCATTTTCAATGCCGTGGAGGAATACCTGGGCGACGAACTGGATTGCGCCGAGTCCTTTAAGGTGGAATCCAAGCGCTCTGATAAGGCGTTTCCCATGAATTCCATCGCCATTTCCCAGGAAATCGGCGGTCGGCTGGCAGAAGCCCATCCTCATGTGCGGGTAGATGTGCGCCGTCCTGCGTACACAGTTTATGTTGAAGTCCGGGATCTTGCTGCATATGTCCACGGTCCGGCGCAGCCCGGAGCCGGCGGTTTGCCTACCGGTGTCGGCGGACGGGCTATGTGTCTGCTGTCCGGCGGTATCGATTCTCCCGTGGCGGCCTATATGATGGCAAAGCGGGGCGTGGAGGTCGAGTGTGGTCACTTCTTCT
>JAZNLP010000061.1:0-3731 GCA_045579165.1 Faecousia sp. | reverse complement strand
GCCACCCTTCAGAGCGGAGCAATCCTCGCCCTTGGTACCGACGGCGCAGACATTAACAAGGCAAGGGACCTCATCACCCTCGCCATAGAAAATCTCCAGAAGTTCGCCTTCGGCAGTAGATTCACATTCAAAGCTGGCCTTATCCGTCTCGTAGGTGAACAGAATATCGCCGACCTTAACCTGATCGCCGACCTTCTTGACCCATTCGCCGATAATGCAGCTTTCCACGGTAATGCCCGCCTTGGGCATGATTACTGCGGTTGCCATGATACATATTCCTCCTTCATAATTGTTACTATGTGATATTTATAACATTTTATAACAATTTCGTCAATAGGTAAAACATCTTTTACTCAAAAAAAGAGCAACCGCATTGCCCGGTTGCTCTTATTCTTCATTACAAAACCTTGACGCCCGCCTCTTGCAGACGGTCTGCGATCACCTGTGGAACAGCATCATCGCTGATCAGATAATCCACATCTTCAAATCGGGCAAAAGTATAAGGCATCAGGCGCTTAAACTTAGCCCGGTCACAGACAACTACACTGGTTCTGGCTTTTTCGATGAGAAGATGCTTAATCATCATGTCCCGCTCTGTACCACAGGTAAAACCAGCATCGCTGCTGCACCCGGATACGCCAACAAAAGCCAGGTCAATATTGATCTTTTCCAGCATTTCCATGGTGATCTGCCCGGATACAGCCATGTTTTTTCGATTTATCGTGCCGCCGCAGAGGGATATGGTTGAATCTTTCAGTCTGCACAGTTCCATGGCAATATTCGGTCCGGTGGTAAAGATGTTCAGATTCAGATCCGGCATTTTCCGCGCCAGCATCAGGTTTGTGGTGCTGGCATCCAGGAAGATCGTGCTGTGAGGTTGGATCAGCTGTACCGCCTTATCCGCGATAGCAGATTTGCCGCCATTGTTCTCCCGCAGACGCTCCTCAAACCCCGGGTCGCCCGCATGGCGCACAGACCGTGCACCTCCCCGGACCTTTACAATGACGCCCATTTGCTCCAGTGCGTCCAGGTCCCGGTGGATCGTCATCAGGGAAACATCCGGATGCAGCGACTGAAGCTGCTTGATGGTAACCACATGATTCTGTTCAATATATTCTCTGGTTTCATCCTGTCGAATACTGTTCATGTCCGTTCTCCAAATGTTAATTTCGGAAGTTTATAACACAAATATAACATCATCATTTTGCGATGTCAACTATATTTCTGTATTTCGTGAAAAAAACCTATATTCCCCATATAAAATGTATGCCACACCCAGAAGTTAGCTGTCATTTTGCATGATCGCTGCAATGTTCTCATAAATACCAAGGATTGCCATTTGTGAGTGCTTTTTTCGTTGACTTTCCCTGCCCTTTGTGCTATTGTGAGTGCATAGAACCTGGCGAAAAACGCGAAAGGAGATTATCGTTATGTCCCTGTTTGAAGTAACTGCCAACGACAAGAAGATCTACGAAGAAGAACTGAAAGACTTCCTGCCTGAGAAGATGCTGGACGTACATACCCATGTTTGGCTGGATCATCTGAAGATCGAAGTACCTGTTGCTCCCGGTGCTGAAAAGCGCACTGTTACCTGGCCCCACATGGTCGCTAAGGACAACAGTTTTGAGGATCTGCAGGAGACCTACCGTCTCATGTTCCCCGGCAAGCAAGTCTCGGCACTGATGTTTACCAACAAGATCCCCCCGTCACCTGAGAATAACAATTATGTCAGTGAGTCCTCCCGCCGTTCCGGCTGGCCCGCACTGTATTTCTCCATGCCCACACAGACCGCTGATGAAATTGAAGCCAAGATCCGTGAAGGCGGCTTCCTGGGTCTCAAGGCCTACTTGAATACCGCCGCTGATTATATTCCCCGGAAGGAGATCCGTATCTTTGACTTCTTCCCCAAGCATCAGCTGGAGCGTCTGAATGAGATGGGCGCTATCTGTATGCTGCATATCCCCCGTGACGGCCGTCTGAAGGATCCTGTAAACGTGGCTCAGATCGCCGAGATCAAGGAGCTGTATCCCAGACTGCGCCTGATCATTGCCCACATCGGTCGCGCGTATGTCAAAGAGGATATCGGTAACGCCTTCGACACTCTGGACAAGTATCCCGATCTGATGTATGACTTCAGCGCCAACTGCAACGAGTACGCCATCACCGAGCTGATTCGCCATGCCGGCCCCAAGCACGTAATGTTCGGTACTGATATGCCCATCCTGCGTATGCGCTGCCACCGTATCATTGAGAACGGAACTTACATCAACCTGATCCCTCCCGGACTATACGGCGATCCCAAGCAGGATCCCCATCTGCGGGAAGTCTCCCCGGAAGAAGCCGAGAAGATCACCTTCTTCGCTTACGAAGAGCTGCTTGCCTTCAAGCGCGCTGCCAAGACCTTGGGTCTTACACGCCAGGACATTGAGGACATCATGTATAACAATGCCATGAACATGGTCGAGGGCGCTCGCAGAGATATTTACGGCGAATAATCTGATGAAAACAAACACGGAGGATCCCAAATGGGATCCTCCGTGATTTTATGTTTGTGAGTTGCTTAGCAGGCGTTTAGCAACAAATCACAGCTCGAAGCTGTTCTCGCGCTGTGCGTTATCGTACACAGCTTCCACAATCCTCTGGACAAAAACGCCGTCTTGACCGCTGACGGGAGGCTGAACATCCCGCAGGATCGCATCAGAAAACGCCTCGATCTGCTTTGTATACATATTCTTGGTGTCATAAGAAATGATCTCGGGGGCCTCACCCGGCTTATCCGCGGACCGGTAATACACCGTACCGGTTTCTACTTGCCGCATAGTAGCCTCAGCAATAATGCTGCCCTTTGTGCCGTAGATCCGGAAATTGGAAAGGCCGGCGTTGGATGGAATGTTGAAATTGGCAGAAACAGAGAAGATCGCACCGTTCTCCATTTTCATCACAGCAGTGGCAGCATCCTCTACATCCGGATATGTATGAATCTGATTTGCACAGAATCCGGATACAGCTTTTGCCCGCAGACCGGTAAGGTTCTGCAGCAGGTCAATGCAATGGACGCCTAAATCCATCATGGCGCCGCCGCCACCCTGAGCCTTTGTTTGCCGCCATCCCAAGTTCTGTGCAGGCGCGTCGCAATGGAAAATGCCATGGGCGTAGACCACCTCACCAATGCCACCCTCGGAAATGATGGAACGGATCTTTTCATGACCGCCATGGTAACGCATCATAAATCCAACGCCAAGCTTCACATTCTGGCTCTGACAAAACTGCACCATTTCCTCCGCCTCGGAGGCAGTAAGACCCATGGGCTTTTCCAGCAGAATATGCTTCCCTGCCTTGGCTGCGGCAAACACGTGCTCCTTATGGCAGTACAAAGGCGATGCAATATACACGGCGTCAATATCCGGGCGCGCCAAGAATTCGTCCAAATCGGTATAACGGTTAGAAATATTAAACTCATCACCCACAGCGTCAACCGTTTCCGTTCTGGCGCTCATAATGGCGCAGCATTGGGCATTGTCTGCCAAAAGCAGTCCCGGAATGGTGCGCCTTCTGGCAATACCGCCGCAACCGATGATTCCCCATTGAACTTTACGCATTATCATTCACTACCTTTCATTTGTGTCTGTTAATTCCGGGCAAGCCCGGTGTCAGCTTCGATAGCTTTTACAAAGGCTGCGCGGTCAGCGACCTTGAAATATGCAGAACCGGCAACCAGCACATCCGCGCCG
>JAZNLP010000060.1:0-21238 GCA_045579165.1 Faecousia sp. | reverse complement strand
GCTTACTTCGTCGTAAGGGATGTAGCCGGCGTGCTTTGTGCCCAGATCCACCTGGACTTCTGTGTTGCCGATACCGGTAACGATGCCAAGAACCTTATCTCCTGTATTTAAAGTCTTGATGGACTGCTCCAGGAGTGCCTCAAAGTTTTCCTCCTGCACAGCATCAGCATTGATAATTTCGCTCATAGTGTTGTTGACCTCCTTTATTATCCACGCCGGCGTAGATGCACCGGCGGTGATTCCCACATCCGTGACACCACGGAAAAATTCAGGATCCAATTCTGATGCGTTATCCACCAGAACGACCCTGTTGCAATGCTCCCGGCAGATCATGGCAAGACGGCCTGTGTTGGAGCTTTTGGCATCTCCAACCACCACCATCGCCTGACATTTTGCGCTAAGCTGCGCCGCTTCTGTCTGCCGTGATTCAGTCGCTCTGCATATTGTATCAAAGATTTTCAAGTTAGTAAACAATTTTTTTGCGATTTGGACACATTTTTTCCAAGATATTTCCGTAGATGTGGTCTGACAGACCATGCAAACAGGAAAATCTGTCGGAATTTGGGACCCTTCTGCCCAGGCGAGCAGTTCGTCAGCGTTTTCAAAAACTTTACAATCTTCACACCAGCCCGCAATTCCTTCCACCTCCGGGTGAGCCCGGGTGCCAATGATGACTGGAAGTCTGCCTTCTTCTGAGGCCTTGCTGACAATGCCGTGGATACGCTTAACAAAGGGACAGGTAGCGTCGATGATCTCCACGCCCTTATCTACCAGAGCCTCATGGACCTTTCTGGAGACACCGTGGGAACGGATGATCACCGTCATGCCCGGCTGTGCCTGCTGAGGATCTTCGATCACCTGGATGCCCAGACCGGCAAATTTATCCACCACATGGCGGTTATGGATAATGGGTCCCAGAGTGACCACCTGTTTGCCCTCAGCCGCCGCCTTCTCCACCACTTCCACAGCACGGCTGACGCCAAAGCAAAAACCGGCACTTTCCGCGGTCTTTATGCTCATACCGGCACCTTTTGCGCGACGATATCCCGGATAGCCGTGACCACGGCCTCAATATCCATATCGGAAGTATCCACTTTAACAGAATCCTTCGCCATCTTCAGCGGCGCGATAGGACGGTGGGTGTCCTGATAGTCACGCTGCTGGATCTCCTTGAGGATCGTCTCATAATTTGCAGACTGTCCCTTTGCCAGCAGTTCGTCGGTACGGCGCTTTGCCCGAACCTCGGGGCTTGCAGTCAAAAAGATCTTTACATCAGCCTTGGGCAGTACCACAGTACCAATATCCCGGCCATCCATAATGACATTATAGGCCTTAGCAACATCCCGCTGCATATCCAGCAGCATTTCCCGAACCTCCGGATGGGCAGAGACTAAGGATGCCTTCTGAGAAATGTCCTGGGTGCGGATCTCCCCGGTCACATCCATGCCGTTCATGATCATGTGCTGCAGACCGTCTGCATCGTATTGGATCTCGATGGTCAGCTCGTCGATGTAGCGGCAAACGCCGTCGTGATCCTTGGGGCTGACACCCAGCAGATCCAGAAAATATGCTACTGTCCGGTAGATCGCACCGGTGTCCACATACTGAAAGCTCAGTTCTTTGGCAAGTCGCTTTGCAATGGTAGATTTGCCTGCGCCGGCAGGACCGTCGATGGCGATGGAATATGTCTTAGCCATAAAATTAACCTCTTTCGTTTATCGATTATCACGCAGCTTTGCAAGGGCGGCTGCTTCCGCTGCTACCACTTCCTGTGCTGTCATATTTAATTCTCTTCCCGCGTCCTCCGGGCTTAAGGGCAAGCCACCCTCCAGACCAAAGCGCAGAGTAAGCACTCTCGCAGAACGCGCATCCAGACTGGACAAAAGCTCCTCGATCCGCTGGCGCATCTGGAAATACGCAGTATCTTCAACCGCCTGCTCGTCCTCCGGCTGGGGTTCTTTCGTTCGCTCCGGCTGCTTGGCACGGCTCAGATTCCGGGCATTTTCCAGCATGTCCGCCACCAGGGCGGTCTCCGCCTCGCTCATGTGCAGTTGCTCCGCAATTTCCGGAAGGGTTGGGTTTCTGCCCAGTTCGGAAAGAAGCCGTTCATCCACAGACCGGTAATCCTCCAACGCCTGGCGCATTTTCTGACCGACGCCGTTGGCTCTTGCCTGGAGCGTAATGACCTTTGCCATGCTCTGGCAAATATACCAATCCCGGTGGCTTTCAAAATCGCCGCCCCGGTATGACAGAATGCTCTGCCAGAGACCCATGCTGCCTTCCTGGATCAGATCCAGCAGCATTACACCGTAACCGGTATGCTCCCCCGCTAGGACAACCACCCGGCTGAGGGACAGATTCACAAGCTTCTGCCGGGCGCTTTCGTCCCCGCTTATCAGCTGCTCAGCCAAAAGCCGGATATCTCCACAGACAGGAATCCCGCTGATCTCCTCCAGGTACAGCCGCAAAGGATCGGATTCTTCCAGTCCCCGGATCAGATTTCCGGACTTGACCAGATTCTCCTCCTGCCGCAGCCGAAGCGTTGATTCTCCTGTACCATGGGATTTCGGTAAAGGAGAAATATCCAACCGGATCTGCCGCTGCTCCAAATCAGCAAAGGCAGCCTCCAGGGACTCGTCGGTCTCACCTTCCAGTAGCGTCAAAAGCCGAACCGCAGAGATACTTCCCTGTTCGGTGAACTTTTCCAGCTCCGTCATCCAAGGGGTATCCTCAAAATCAACCTCAATTTGGATCATTCCAAAAAATCCTCCAGTCCCATGGTGCTACCCAGTTCTTTTAGCCTATCCATAGCCTGCCGCTGGATCTGCCGCGCCCGCTCCTTGGATACGCCCAGTTTGACACCGATGGCTTCCTGGGAATAACAGATTCCATCTTCCATACCAAACCGCAGGCGAAGTACCCGCGCCTGTCTTTCTGACAGTTGGGAGAGCAGCGCATCCATAGTTAGATTCAGTTCTTCCCGAACCAATTCTTCATAAGGCTGAGGCGTCTTATTATCCTCCAGCAGCGACTGAAGGGTGGTTTCCTCATCGCCTGCATGGGCGTCAAGGGAACAGATATTCGGCGCAAGCTGAAGCAGCTGCTCCACCTTTTCCTCGGGGATATCGCACCAGGCAGCGATCTGCGCAGATGTAGGCTCGGCTGCATCCTTTTGCAGCAAGCTCTGCCTGACAGCATTAACCTTTCGGATCAACTCGCGGGTATAGACCGGGACACGGATCAAGCCATGATTTTCAAGGCATCTGCCAATTCCCTGGCGGATCCATTTGGTGGCATAAGTAGAAAAGCGAAGCTCTCTGGTATAGTCAAATTTTCTGGCCGCGGTCAAAAGACCGATACTTCCCTCCTGGATCAGATCCAGCAGCGGTACGCCCCGGCCTGCATATTCTCTTGCGACAGAAACCACCAGCCGCAGGTTGGAATTGACCATTCTGCGGATCGCCTCTTCGTCGCCATCAGCGCAGTGACGGGCAAGAGAGCGCTCCTGCTCCGGTGTCAACCGGGGAAACAGATGGATCTCCCGTAAATATTGCCGCACATCGTCCTCTCCGGCACTTACCGGAGGTTCTTGCTGTTTAGAAAGCAGCTGTGATGTCATGTTTTGATTCCTTTTCTTTCTTTCAGCCTGTTTTGGTAAGCCAGTAACGCATCCTCCGTGTTTACCGAAGAAACTTGATGCTCAGCAAGAATCGTCCGGATACAGTCTGAGAATGCCTGCTCATTCACAGGCTCACTGTGCCTGTGGAGCATTTCGGTAATATGGGACATCTCTTCCGGCTCCAGATCAGAAAGCACAGCTACCGACAGACCCAAGCCCTCTGCCGCTCTTTGCTGCAACTGGGCATATACCCGAGCCAGCAACGGTGCAGAGAACTGCTCCGGCTGCAGATTTTGGCAGTTTTTCATCAGCGCAGGCTCCCGCAGGATCTGGCAAATGACATTTTCCTCCGCCATAGCGGATTTCATATTGTCATAGCGAATCGTGCGGCTCTTGGGCTGCAGCTGCTTTGCAGGGGCAAGGTCGATCTTCTCCTGCTGCCGCTTTTGGCGGCTGATCCGGCGCTTGACCGCCCGATCGATCTCCAGCTTCATAGCCTCCGGGCTGATCTTGGCTGTTTCCGCAACTCGGGTGCCATAGACCTCCCGCTTGACCGCGCTGCCAAGAGTACAGATGAGATCCGCGCACTCCTGAAGGAATTTTACCTTTTGGTCATCCTGCTTCAGATCGTATTTTCTGAGTATGGCATTGAGCTGGTACTCCACCCGGTTGGCAGAGTCCTCCAAAAGAAGCTTAAACTTATCCGCGCCGAATTTCTTCAAAAATTCGTCCGGATCTTTAGCATTCTGGATCTGGAGCACCTTTACCTGCAGGCCTGCCTTTTCCAGAATGGGTATCGCCCGCTGGGTCGCGTTCTGCCCGGCATTATCTCCGTCATAGATCAGGATCACCTGATCCGTATAACGGCTCATCAGCGCTGCCTGTTCCTCTGTAAGGCTTGTGCCAAGAGATGCGATGGCATTATCAAACCCATACTGGTGCAGGGCAACCACATCAATATTACCCTCAACAAGGATCAAGCTCCCCTGCTTGCTTTTCTTAGCCAGATTCAGACCAAACAGGTTCTTCCGCTTGTTAAAGATCATCGTCTCGGGAGAGTTGAGATATTTCGCGGTATCCTTATCGTTTTTAATGATCCGTCCGCCGAAGCCGATCACGTTACCCCGAACATCGATGATGGGGAACATCAGCCTGTCACGGAAGCGGTCAAAAATGTTTCCGTTTTTCTGGGATACGGTCACAAGGCCTGAATCCTTCAGTTCTTGATCCGTGTACCCCTTGGCGCGCATGGCCTTGACCATAGAATCCCAGCTGTCGGGAGCATAGCCTACGCCAAAGGTGGTCAAAATCGACTTGGACATACCCCGACCAAGGGCATACTGCAGCGCCGCAGCGCCGATGGGCGCATACAGTTGACTGTGGAAGAATCTTGCGGCCTCCTTATGCAGCGCCCAAAGCCGCTCCTGCTGCCGATAGCGGGACTGATACTGCTCGTCCTCCGGTACAGTCATGCCCACACGCTTGGCAAGGGCGCGGACAGCATCGGGATAGCTAAGTCCCTCCACTTCCATCTGGAAGTTGATCACGCCGCCGCCTTTATGGCAGCCAAAGCAGTAATAGATCCCCTTATCCGGCGCAACAGAAAACGATGCCGTTTTTTCACCGTGGAAGGGACACAGGCCAAACAGGTTTGCGCCACTGCGCTTCAGCTGCACATGCTGCCCTACCACATCCTCAATGGGATTGCGCGCCACAAGTTCGTCAATAAATGAGGGTGGAAATGCCATAAATTGCCCCTCCTTTCGTTTTATCTAGATATTATATCACATTATCCCCGTACTTGCCAACCGGATGGAATAAAAATTTCCGTATATTTATCAACCGCATAGTTATCCGTCATGCCGGCAATATAGTCGCAGACAGTTCGCTCCATGCCGTCAAAGCTCAGCTGAGGTTGAAAATCCGCCGGAAGGGATTGGGGATTCTGAATGTAATATTCATAAAGGCGCTTTAGCATGACCTTTGCTTTTCCCTCTTCGGATTTCGCCACAGGATTTCTATAGACCTTTTCAAACATGTAAGCGCGCAGATCTTTCAGAGCCTGATCTACCTCCGGTGACAGGCAGATCGCCCCTGCCTCCCGGGATGTGAGGATAATATCGCACACCAGCGTGTTGATCCGCTGGGAATGGTTATGTCCCAAAGTTTCAGAGATCTGGGCAGGAATATCGTCATTGGTAAGGATTCCCGCACGGATCGCATCGTCAATGTCGTGATTGACGTAGGCAAAGCGATCGCTGTAACGCACCACCTGGCCCTCCAGTGTTTCCGGAATCCGGTCGCCAGTGTGACCCAGAATGCCCATGCGAACCTCATAGGTAAGATTCAGTCCCGCTCCGTCGTTTTCCAGCACATCCACCACACGCAGGCTCTGCTCATTGTGGCGGAAAGGTTTCCCCAGACACTCAGAAAGCGCCGATTCTCCCGCATGACCAAAGGGCGTGTGCCCCAGATCGTGACCAAGGGCGATGGCCTCTGTCAGATCCTCGTTCAGCGCCAAGGCTCTGGTGACCGTCCTTGCGATTCGGGAAACCTCCAAAGTATGGGTCATCCGGGTGCGGTAATGATCCCCCTCCGGCTGCAAAAAAACCTGGGTCTTATGCATCAGCCGGCGAAACGCCTTGCTGTGGACGATCCGGTCGGTATCCCGCTGATAACAGGTACGCACATCCTCCTGGCGGGTCTTGTCCCCAAAGGGCCGCCCGGCAGTTTGATCAGAAAAAGCAGCCAAGGGATTTAAAAATCTATGTTCCTGTTTTTCCAGCTCTTCCCGTACAGTCATAGCATTACCTCCTAAATATTCTGATCCACCGG
This sequence comes from Faecousia sp., assembly GCA_045579165.1. Taxonomy (GTDB): domain Bacteria; phylum Bacillota; class Clostridia; order Oscillospirales; family Oscillospiraceae; genus Faecousia. Next base: position 14,784 of record JAZNLP010000060.1, on the reverse strand, counting down.
AAACGCCCTGTACTCTTTACCGGTTTCCAGACCTTCAATCGTCGCCGCAGACAGATCGGTCAGCCTGTCAAGAAACGGCTTAGCTTGCGCCTCGGCAACCAATATCTCCAGCTCTACCTCCGAGCCAAATTCCGTATTGCGGATAATGCCGCCAAAGGCGGCAACCTCCAGCTTTACACGCTCGTAATAGTTGTAAGGGCAAGGCACATACAGCACCGTCCAGACCCGCTTCATGGACTTTCCGGCGGCGTCTACAGCGATCTTTGCGCCTTTGGTATAGGCCCGGACAAGACCGCCCGCGCCTAAAAGGATGCCGCCAAAGTACCGGGTCACTACGCAGACCACATTGTAAAGTCCCTCCCGCTGCAGCACCTGCAGCATGGGCATACCGGCAGTGCCACCGGGCTCTCCATCGTCAGAAAAGCGCACAGCGCCGTCCTTGATGATATACGCCCAGCAATTATGGGTGGCATCATAGTGGCTCTTTTTCATTTCCTGGATCTTCTGAAGCGCCGCTTCCTCTGTTTCCACAGGCCAGATGCGGCCAATGAACCGGGATTTTTTCTCTGTAAATTCGTCTTCGCCAAACTGAGTCGGGACTAAATACTCGTCCACATTCAGCACTCCTTCGTAATATACTCTCTAAGCCTTCCGTAAAGGATGGGATCAACCACCGTCTCCACCAGGATGCCGTCGGCAGTATACTCTACATTTTTCACCTGGGCATTTGCGTGAAGGGTATCCACCAAGCCACCCTTGGAATAAGGTATCTGAACCACAATATGGTGCCGGCTGTGCCCTAACGCCCTTTCAATGGCGTTCAGGAGCTGCTCCATCCCTGCACCTGTAGCGGCAGAGATAGCGACCACATCCTCCCCAACGGGAATATCCTCTTTGGAAACAAGGTCAGCCTTATTGTAACAGCATAGCACAGGCGTTTCCGGTTTAGCAAGCTGCCGGATCAACCGGTCTACCACCGCAATATGCTCCTCCCGGTTCTCATCCGACGCATCGATCACATGGAGCAGAAGATCGGCGTATTCCAGCTCCTCCAAAGTGGCGTGAAACGCTTTGACCAGATGGTGCGGAAGCTTCGCGATAAATCCAACCGTATCAGAAAGGACAACATCCAGATTGTCCGACACCGTAAGCTGCCGGGATGTGGTATCCAGAGTGTCAAATAGACGGTTGTTGGCAGGAATACCTGCTCCTGTCAGCTGATTAAGGAGAGTGGATTTGCCCGCATTGGTATAGCCCACGATCGCCACCACAGGAACGGAGTTTTTCATTCTGCGTTCCCGCTGAACGCCCCGCACCTGGCGCACCTGCTCAATTTCAGACTCCAACCGGGCGATCCGTTCCCTGATATGCCGCCGGTCAGACTCCAATTTCGTCTCGCCGGGGCCACGGGTACCGATGCCGCCGCCTTGTCTTGACAGGCTTTTGCCCATACCGGACAGCCGTGGGAGCAAATACTGATACTGGGCAAGCTCCACCTGCAGACGGCCTTCCTTTGTTTTTGCCCGCTGTGCAAAAATGTCCAATATCAGTGCGCTGCGATCCAGCACCGTTACACCGATGATATCCTCCAGCGCACGGATATTCCCCGGGGAAAGTTCATTATCAAAGACCACCATAGTCGATTCTGTGACTTCTGCCAGCATTTTCACTTCCAGCGCCTTACCCTCGCCGATAAAGCTGTGGGGGTCCGGCGTGTGGCGGTTTTGCAGCATTTTTCCGGTGCAGAAGCCACCGGCAGTTTCCAAAAGAGCCTCCAGCTCGTCCAGCGTTGCATCGGTAGCCGTCTGCTCCTTGGTAAAGCAGTCTGCGTTCAGTCCAACCAGCACCGCCCGCTCCTGCTTTGTATCATAATTGTTCTCCATACTTCCTCCGTCTGCCCTGTTCGGCACATTCTTCTATATATCATACCACACATCCGCAGAACGAACAATGCTTTCTGTAAAAACAAACAAAAAAATCCGCACTACGTTCGCAGTGCGGATTTTTGTCTTACTTCAGGCCAAAACGCTTGTTGAACCGATCAACACGTCCACCGGTGTCAACCAGCTTCTGCTTGCCGGTATAGAAAGGGTGGCACTTAGAGCAGATCTCAACGCGGATGTCCTTCTTGGTGGAACCAGTCGTAAAGACATTGCCACAGGCACAGCGAATGGTGGTCTGTTCATAATTGGGATGGATACCTTCCTTCATGTTGTTCACCTCTTTCTTCTCATGTAAAAGGGCATAGTTGCCCGGCAATCTTTAATCGCCCGGATATCATAACACATCATCTGGCGAAATGCAAGGGTTTTTTTCGTTTTTTTGGAAAAAGTATTCTTAGAATGCCCAGTTACCGTTACGGAAAATGGGAACAACCTTGCCGTCAGCGCAGACCGCGTCGATATTCATGCTGTCGCAGCCGATCATGAAATCCTCATGGATCATGGAATCGTTAATACCAAGAGCGCGGCACTCCTCAAGGGTCTTGTTGTGATGATCCTTAATGGTATCGGGGAAACCCATGCCCAGAGCCAGATGGCAGGCGGCATTCTCATCAAACAGCGTATTGTAGAACAACAAACCGCTCTTGCAAATGGGGCTTTCCTGGGGCACAAGGGCGCATTCACCCAGATATGCTGCGCCTTCGTCCATGGAGATCATGGTCTTGAGCAGCTCCTCACCCTTTTCCGCATGAGCTTCCACCACCTTGCCGTTTTCAAACCGCAGCCAGAAATTCTCGATCAGCTGACCCTGGTAGCTCAGAGGCTTGGTGGAATGGACAACGCCCTCTGCCTCACCCTTCATGGGAGAAATGAAGCATTCCTCGCTGGGGATATTGGGATTAAAGCCAATACCCTCCTTGGAGACCTCCATGCCGCCGCAGAAGACCGCATCGGGGATCATGCCCACGGTCAGATCTGTGCCGTTCTTGGCAGTATAGTGCAGGGAGCGAATGCCCAGATCGTTCAGATATGCACAGCGCTTGTGCAGGTCGGCATTGTGCTCTTCCCATGCCTTGATGGGATCTTCCGTTACCCGGGAAGTGGACAAAATAGCCTCCCACAGCTTTTCCATGGCCAGGCCAGTCCGCATGCCGGGGAACACCTTTTTCGCCCAAGCCTTTCCGGGAACAGCTGCGATACACCACTGCTGCTTACCCTCCAACTGGTCGTGATAAGGCTTCATGATGGGATAGCTCATCTGGCGTGCCTTGGCGACCTTCTTCATGTTCATGCCCTTCAGACCATCGGGATCCTCGGAGATCAGATGGATACGGGCAGGCACGGTGTCCACCATATGCTGCTGACGAGCCTTCTGCCACTCAGTCACTGTGCCCAGAGTCTTAACAGTCTGATACCGGACATGGATCTTGCTCAGAGGCTGGAAGTTCCACTCAACGATGACCTTTCTGGCCTTTGCCTTATAGGCCTCCTCAACCACCAGCTGCACAAATTCCGGCTGGTCCAGATCGGCGTAGATCATCACATCCTGGCCCTTCTGAACATTTACGCCGCAGCGGACGATCAGCTTTGCATATTCTTTTAAAACGGTCTTTTTCATGGTTCTGTTGCTCCTTTCGCTAAACTTTTTTTATCATATCAGATTTTTTACCTGCCGTCAATCGTTGTTGCATTATTTCCCAAAAGGAAGTATAATAGTCCAAACGAGGTGACAGTCATGCTCACAAAAGAAGAATTTCACAAAAGAATTGCCGACGGTGTCCGTTTTTTGGACGGCGCTACCGGTTCTAATTTAAGAAAGGTCGGCATGCCCAACGGGGTCTGCACGGAGCAGTGGGTTCTGTCGAACCCAGAGGTGCTGGTGCAGCTGCAGCGGCGCTATGCGGAAGCCGGAAGCCATATCCTTTATACCCCTACCTTCCAGGCGCAGCCGATTGCGCTGGAGACTGTCGGTCTTGCCCGGCATACGGAAGCGATCAATGCCCAGCTGGTGGCGCTTTCCAAGGCAGCCGCACCGGATGCTTTGATCGCCGGCGATCTTACCACCCTTGCGGCCTTTACGGAAAGCTGGGATCCAGAAAACTTTGACCTATTGGTAGAAAACTACCGGCGGCAGATCCGTGGTCTTATAGACGGCGGAGCAGATCTTCTGGTTGCAGAGACATTGATGTATCCCCAGGAAGCGGAGGCTATCCTTACTGCGGCAGAGCTGGAACAAGCAGGCGCTGTGATGTATAGCTTCACCATGATGGGCGACGGCTCTTTGTTCAGCGGTCCGGATGCAGGCCCTGTACTGCAGGGCTTAGAGGAAGCCGGGGCGGCTGCTGTGGGCTTTAACTGTGTAGCGACGGATATGATGACCCCTTATCTGGTCTCCAAACTGCGGCGGTATGTAAGAGGCCCGCTGCTGTGCAAACCGAACGCCGGCAACCCCGTTATCAACGATCAAGGCATCGCGGAGTACTCCATGACGGCAGAGGAATTTGCGACTGTTATGGCCGACTGCGCGAAAAATGGCGCTACCCTTCTAGGCGGCTGCTGCGGCACTGACCCGGAGTATATTCTCACTATGAAAAAGAGGCTGTGACAATGTCACAGCCTCTTTTACTTGATTGGTTTCCAATCCTGCAAATCCAGATCCTGATAGGGATACACCCGCTGCCATCCGGTTTCCGTTTTTCGCACACTCGCCCTGTGTGAGGAAAGCAACCGGACGATATCATACACATCGATCCAGATCTCCGACAGGCACTCCTTCTGGCTTTCGTCGAAAACCAGCTGCATCCCAAAATGCAGGTGAACTGTCTCAATATTATTGACATTTTCCTTATCAGAATAGCCAGTTCGTCCCATAAAGCCGATCAGATCTCCTGCCTGGATCAGATCCCCTTCCTGCAAGCCATCGGCAAAGGGATGGTCTTTTTGCAGGTGGGCATAGTAATAATAGCGTTTACTGTCAAAAGAACGGATGCCGATCCGCCAGCCGCCATAACGGTTCCAGCCCATCACTTCAACAACGCCGCCTTCCACGGCGACAATGGGTGTTCCCAAACTGCCCATCAAGTCGTTTCCCAGGTGCTTTCGCTTAAATCCAAACGATCTGCCTACACCGAAATCATCGCAGTGGCTGTAGCCATAGCCGGCAGCCACCGGGGAGAACGCTTTTAGACCGTAAGTTGTTTTCCACTCACCGTCAATCTCGATGGCGTAGCTACCCAGCATGCCGCCTAAAACAGCGCTATATGCTTCATAATAATAGTTATAGTATTTTTCCGTATCCCCAAGAAGCTCCTTGGGACTGCGGTTTCCTTTCAGATCCTTTGCCGCTTTTTTCACCGAGGAAAGGCCGCATTTTCCGCCTGTCCTGCAGGCTGCAACCGCCAAAATTTCGATCCAGCGAATATGCTTTTCCTGCTCAAAGGTCTCAATATCCTGATCCATCGCGTATTTCAGCGCCCCATACGGAATCTGAAAATCCACCCAGCGGATGGATTCTCCCCGAACCTGCATAGGAAATACCAGAAAGCTCAGCATTAAAAGAAAACAAAAGATCCGCCGGTTCATCCCCTCACCTCTTGGGTTAGGATATGAAACGGCGGAACATTCATACAAGGCAATTATTGCAAATCCCGGACGATCTCCTTGGCGATCCGGTAAATATCCTCCATAGTGTTCATGGAAGAGATCTGATTTTTATAAAAGCTGCTGTGGGAGACGCCCCTTAAGTACCAGGCAAGGTGCTTTCTTGCCTCCAGACAAGCGATATGCTCCCCGTGATCCTCCTCAGACAGTTCAAACTGTTGCACCGCAACAGCGATCCGCTCCTTCAGCGGCGGGCGCTGGGGAATGGGTTCTCCGGCAAGGGCAGCTTTCACCTCCGCAAAGACCCAAGGGTCGCCAAGGCAGCCTCTTCCAATCATCACACCGTCTGCGCCGGTGCGCTTTAGGCACTTAACTGCTTTCTCTCCGTCAACGATATCGCCGTTGGCAATCACCGGAACGGACAGCTGCTGCTTGACCTTTGCGATCGAATCCCAATCTGCCACACCGGAATACAGCATAGCCCGAGTCCTGCCGTGAACGGATATTAAGTCCGCGCCGCAGTCCTCCATCCGCTTGGTAAAGTCCAGCACATTGATGCTGCCTTTATCCCAGCCAAGGCGGCACTTCACCGTCACCGGCACATTCACCGCTTTTTTGACCGCTGTTACGATCTGCCCTGCCAGCTCCGGTGTCCGCATCAGACCGCAGCCATCTCCGGAATTGGCGATCTTCGGCATGGGGCAACCCATGTTGATGTCGAGAAAATCGCAGCCGGAGATCTCCAGCGCCAGAACAGCAGCCTCCGCCATGATTGCCGGATCGTTGCCAAAAATCTGCGCGCCGCAAAGGCTGCCTTCGTTTTTCCGCAGCAGCTTGGCGCTTTTCTGGTCCTTATACACCAGTGCCCGGGAAGAAACCATTTCCGTTACGGTAATATTCGCACCCAGCTGGGCGCAGACCGTACGAAACGCCCAGTCTGTCACCCCGGCCATAGGCCCAAGGACAATGGGATTATTCACTTCCAAATTGCCAAAGCGCATGGAATTCTCTCTTTCTCGGTTATTTTACGCCATTATAGCACAGCAATATTGTCTTGACAAGTCAAAGTAGGACCGTTACCAGCCAAACCAATCCTGTGATCACAGCGCCGCCGCAAGCCCACACAGGGCCATACAAATACAGCTTCGGTCCTTTTCTCTCTCTTGGAACGCCGTGGATCGCCCGGCGGGCTTCCTTCATGAGGATCTCATCCGTGATCCCCTGCTTCACCGCATCGTCCTTAAGAATAAAGATCGCCTGCTCAAACAGTTTGGGATCCGGCGATTGCATCACGATCACCTGCCGGGAAACACCTTTCACCATATCATACCGCCTCCTTTTGGCAGTATTATGCCCTTATGGAAAATGTTTCATTCCTCGCAGTTGTCCTTCGGGCGCTTATATCTGCCCTTAGGCTCCCATTCCGGCAACGGCAGTCTTTGCATAGCGCCAAAGACTCGCTCTTTCAGGTCGGGATAGGTGGCGCTGAGATCGTAGATCAGCTGTTTGATCTCCTCCCGCTTGGTGGTCTTATCCACAGGACAGCGGTTTTCCACCACCGGAAGCTGCATTTTCTTAGCAAAGTTATCCACCGTTTTTTCGTGGACATAGAGCATCGGCCGGATCTGAATCACGCCGGTGCGGTCAAGATCTGTCACCGGCTGGAAACATCTGATCCTGCCCTCGTATATCAGGGACATCAAAAATGTCTCCACAGCGTCATCATAATGATGCCCCAAAGCGATCTTATGGATTCCACGCTCCAGAATCGCCTGGTTCAGCGCGCCCCGGCGCATCTTGGCGCACATAGAACAGGGATTCTTCTCCTTGCGGTGGTCAAAAATGATCGGCGCTATCTGCGTCTTTACAATAGTATAAGGCACATCCAGTTGCTTGCACAGCTCCTCCACCGGGGCATAATCCATGCCCAGACCCATGTCGATGGTGATGGCTTCCAAGGAAAAGTCAGAATATTGGCGCAGACCTGCCAGCACATACAAAAGAACCAGAGAATCCTTTCCTCCGGAAACGCCCACAGCCACTTTTTCCCCTGGGCGCACCATTTCATAGTCTTCCATGCACCGGCGAACCAGGCCCATTAGCTTCTGCATGTTGTAATTCCTCCTGAAATCAGCAAAAATGCCGCGTTAGTATTAATGAGTATTTAAGAGTATTTGCGAGCTTTTCAGAGTTTTTATGTTTTTTCATAAATTTCTGCAAAAAAGCCGTTGACATTGGTTTTTTTATATGATATAAGAATCTAGCGATTTGAAGACATTGTACTGTATGTACGTCTGTTTGTCAAAATATTTTACCTATTGGAGGAACCCATAATGTCCACTACTCTTCTGAAAAAGGAGACCCTGCAGCGCAAGTGGTACGTCATTGACGCTGCCGGCAAGCCCCTGGGCCGTACTGCTGTTACCGTGGCAAACCTGCTGCGCGGCAAGCACAAGGCCGATTTCACTCCTAACGTTGACTGCGGCGACTATGTCATCGTCATCAACACCGACAAGGCTATCCTGACCGGCAAGAAGCTGGATCAGAAGTCCTACTACCGCGTTTCCGGCTGGATCGGCGGTCTGAAGGAGACCAAAGCCCGCGTTATGATGGAAGGCCGTTCCGACTATGCTATGGAGCTGGCTGTTAAGGGCATGCTGCCCAAGAACTCCATCGGCCGGAACTCTCTGACCCGCCTGCACCTGTATAAGGGTGATGAGCATCCCCACGCTGCCCAGCAGCCCGTCGCCTGGACTCAGGACTAATTGGAGGTAACTGACTATGTACGAGAGCAAGAAGAAGTATTATTACGGTACCGGCCGTCGGAAGTCCTCCGTGGCTCGTGTCCGCGTTTACGAAAACGGCACCGGCTCCATCATCATCAACGGCCGTGAGATCGACAACTACTTCGGTCTGGAAACCCTGAAGCTGATCGTCAATCAGCCCCTGGTCTCCACCGATATGGTCGGCAAGGTCGACGTTGTTGTCACCGTCGCTGGCGGCGGCGTTTCCGGTCAGGCCGGCGCTATCCGTCACGGCATTTCCCGTGCCCTGCTGAACCTGAACCCCGAGTACCGTGCCAATCTGAAGGCCGCCGGTTTCCTGACCCGTGACCCCAGAATGAAGGAAAGAAAGAAGTACGGCTTGAAGGCAGCTCGCCGCGCTCCCCAGTTCTCCAAGAGATAATCTGTTTCTCACCAAGAACTTCAAAAACCCAGAAACCGCAACGGTTTCTGGGTTTTCCTATTGCCTCGTTTTGTTTTTGGTGCAAATTGGGTACAAATTATGAAAAGACACCCTATGACCGCAAAAAGTCACAGGGTGTTTTTGTAATGCTTTATGAGCCCGACAAACTGAAATTTACTTCTTTAGTACTTTTTTGCACCAAGTGCGTTTGTTGCATTTAGGACACATTAAGTAACGGGTAAAGCCTCTGTGCATTGCCATCATTGCTTCTTTATAGGTAGGAACAATTTCGTAACCGCAATTTTTGCATTTGTAAGCACCCACACTGACCTCAAGCTTTAATGCGTAGAAGCACGGTATCAAAAATACCACGCAAAGTCCTAGAACTGTGACAAGCTGCCACACCCCTTCAGGTATCAAAAATCTGGCAACAAAAATACCTGCAATTAGGGCTGTCATACTTACCGTCATAATTGCCCACATAGAAGACCAAATTGTTTTGTTTTTCTTCTCTAATTCTTTCGCCATATCAAGCAAAAGTTGTTCGTTTTTCAGATTATTATTTTCCATATTGATTTTCTCCCCACTTAATAATTCATTTACACTGATGCCGAGAATATCGCACAGTTCGAGCATAATCGAAGAATCGGGCATTGCTACGCCTCTTTCCCACTTGGATATTGCTTTATCGGTGATGCCAAGTTTTTCTGCCAACTGCATTTGTGTTAATTTTGCTTTCTTTCTGCACTCGGCAATAAATTTTCCGATTTTAATTTGGTTCATAGACTGCCTCCTTTCGCATTCAATATAGACAATCAAGAGAAGAAAACACACCCACCAGTGGTTTAGTGAGGAGTAGTAAACCTATGGTAGATTGACGATTAACCGTCAAATTCTAATTTATCGAACTGAATGCAGTATACCATAAATCATTTAAAAAATTCAACGTTTCCCCATCTTTATAAGTCTTAATGATTGTATAAATCATTTAGATAAAAAGTGCAGGATACGCGCTGGCGCATCCTGCACTTTTCATTATAGCAAATATTTGAGATTGACCCAACCGAAGTCCGTAAGTCCCCAAGGAGTGCCGCCTGCATCCCGCTGTTCAAGGATCGCGACTCTGTCTCCAAAGTTAAGGAAAGCTACGATAGCATTTCCCAGACCTGCATCGCTGCGAACCCGCAAAGAGCAAACATTAACCGTCCGATACCCGATTTCAGGTTCTGTTGTTTCTCCGTCCAAGGATACGCCGGACAGGCAGATCCAACCTTCGTCCACCCTGCCCCAAAGCTGTCCGTCCACCGTGCGGCACTCGGTCAGCTCCACAGAATCACCGTTTCTGTAATAACCGACGATATCATAATAGTTACCGGCAGCCCTGCGGATCTGCACAGCAGACGCATTCACCGTTCCGATCCAGTAACCCGGTCCGTCCGGAACAGAATGCTCTGTTGCTTCGGTTTCCGGCAAAGTCGTCTCAGGCTCTGTGGGTGTGGTCGGCGCAGGTTCCGTCGGTTTCGGCTGTGTCTGGGTGGTAGGCGGAACTGTTTCCGTAGTTGTAAAGTCCACATATTTCAGACTGATCCAGCCTTTTTCCATACGACCCCATTCCAGGCCGCCCAAAGTGATCCGTTCCGTGATCGTCACAGGTGTTCCGTTATCCAGGAAGCTGACCACTTTCGCGTCAGTACTGGCCTCGCTGCGTACACGCAGCTGAGAGCCTGCTGTTTTGATTACACCCTTCCAGTTGCCCTTTGTTCCCTGAGGCTTCGTCTGGGGCTGTGTAGTGGGTGCGGTTGTAGGTTTCGTAGTCGGCGCGGTGGTAGGTTTGGTGGTAGGCGCCGTTGTAGGCTTAGTCGTAGGTGCAGTAGTCGGCTTGGTGGTCGGCGCGGTGGTGGGCTTGGTGGTAGGAGCTGTGGTCGGTTTCTGATTCGCAATAACAGAATCATAAGTCGTATACGAAAGGCTCACCCAGTACCCCTGGGTGCCGGTGTTCGCCACCTTGCCCCACAGGTCAGTACCGACCTTTTTCGTTTCCACTATGGTCAGCTGTGTTCCCTTGGGATAGCTGCCCTTGGCATCATAGCTTGTACCCGGCCCGTTTCTGTAGTTGAGACTCTTGGCAGTAACTTCTACGTCCACCCAGGTAGCCGTACCGGAATCATCCGGCTGCCCGTTACCCTCTTTGATCTTTGTCCAGTGGGCATACAGGTAAACGCCGTAACCGATGCTGCTATCCAGCTTTTCCACCTTGGTGCCGCCGTTGCGGGAGGTATACCAGCCGGCGAATTCATAAACCGCGCCATTGCTGGCAGTATAGGTCTTTTCGGGGATGATCTTGATCTCCACAGGAGAATCCACATCGTAGCCCTGGACGGCATAATCAGACTCGCCACCGTTTAAGTCGAAGCGCACGAAGCTATAATCGCTGGGCGGGCGTCTGCCGTATACGCCGTTCAAATAGAGATTGGCTTCCGCCAAGCGGCGCTCGATCAAGCCGTTGGAAAACACCCGATCCGCCTTGCACCACAGCACAAAGGGATAAATGAAATCATTTCCTTTGGCGCCATTAATCACAGCAGACCGCATAAGTCCGGACTGATTCATCCAGCCACTGCCCACATTGTATGTAAAAAGCATCAAAGCATCATACTGATGCTGGTTCAGATTTAATTTATACTTTTTAATAAAACTGTCCAGCGCAGCACCGAATTTATTGACATAGGTAAACAGCAGACCTTCCGCTTCCCGCTCGGTAATGCCAACTTCCGTCCAAAGCGCACGCTTATCCTCAGGGCAGCGTGTGCCGTAGCCAACAGACCACTGGGATACATCCCAGTAAGGCTTCACGCGGAAGCCCTCAAACTGTTTCAGCAGGGCGATACCCTGAGCAGACATTCTTGTCTCGTTCACAGGAAGATCATCCTTAGGCTGGGTCGTTTCCTCTGTCTGCGCGGTCAGCTCTGCCTGTGCAGTTGTAGCCTCAGTTCCGTCCTCTGCATAAACAGACAACGGAGCAAAAGACAATGCGCCCATAAGCAGTAACGCTGACATAAAAGCGCAAACTAGCCTCTTGAACATGGAAAATACTCCCTTCGGACATCAATGTAGCTTTATTATACCAGAAGTTTCCCGTTTTTGCAAGCATTTTTGACAAAGTATTACATATTGTAACCTGTTTTTTCCTATAAAAGTTCAGCACTTTCCAGAAATACACAAATACACCCAATCTTTTCTCTCAAAAAATCTAATTCGATACAATATTTGGATAACCCAAATTAAGAAAATGATTTGCTTTCTTTTTGATGGTATGATAGACTAAAGAAAAATTACGAGGAGGTCATCTATGGAAAAATCGCGGGCACTCATCGCCATGAGCGGCGGCGTTGACAGTTCAGTTGCGGCATATTTGACCCTTCGCGAGGGGCTACAGTGCATCGGCGGCACCATGCGCCTTTTTGATAAGGAAAGTGACTGCGCTTTGTCATCTGACGCCCGGGATGCGAAAGCGGTGGCTGACCGGCTGGGCTTTCCCTTTTATGTGTTCGATTTCCGGGAAGCGTTCCGTCAGCAGGTTATGGACGATTTTGTACGCTGTTATGAATCCGGACTGACACCAAACCCCTGCATCGTCTGTAACCGAAGGCTCAAATTTGATCGGCTGCTCCGGCAGGCACAGGAACTGGGCTGCGACTGCATCGTAACCGGTCACTACGCCCAGATCCGGCAGGATCAGAATACTGGGCGATTTCTTCTGGAAAAGGCTGTGGATAAAACTAAGGATCAAAGCTATTTTCTCTATTCCCTGTCTCAGGAGCAGCTGGGGCATACCCACTTTCCCTTAGGCAGCTTAACAAAGGAGCAGGCCCGCGCCATTGCGCTGGAGCAAGGGCTGATTAATGCCAGAAAGCGGGACAGTCAGGATATATGCTTTATCCCCGATGGAGACTATTACCGTTTCCTTTGCAGCTATGCTGACAGGACTTATCCCACAGGTGACTTTCTGGATCTGCAGGGCAATGTGGTCGGCACCCACAAAGGTGCTGCCGCCTATACCATTGGCCAGCGCAAGGGGCTAGGTCTTGCTATGGGTGCGCCGGTGTATGTGACCGGAAAGGACATGCAGCGCAACACCGTCACCGTTGGGCCAAACGAAGCGCTGTTTCACCGCTCCCTGCTGGCTGACCGCTGCAACTGGATCGCATTTCCTAAGCTTTCCGAACCCATTCGTGTCAAAGCCAAAGCTCGCTCCCGGATGATCGAGCAGCCAGCTACGGTATATCCCGGGGAAAACGGACAGATCAAGGTGGAGTTTGACGAACCCCAACGGGCCATCACGCCTGGTCAGGCAGTGGTATTCTATGACGGCGACACGGTTGTTGGCGGCGGCACGATTTTGAAAACAATATAACTTTATACTCCTTGTTAAACGATTGCAGACTGCACATTCGAGCAGGAAGGTGACAAATATGCTTTTAAAATATGGAGATGCTAAAGGTTTTATTGACAATGAATTAACTCCGGAGTTAGATAAACTTTTATACTGCGAAGAACAAGAGAGAAGCCACACACTAATTATTCGTGCAAATGCGTTCTTCATGGATAAATTTAAAGCAAATATCGCATCCGATAAATTATTCTGCCAAGTTGTCACCGGCGCATCAATGCATCGTGGATATTTCTGTCCCAGCCCCGTTCATGATTTGATTGTTGGCAATGTAAAGCGTGGCAAACTGCTTAAAAGGCCCAGTATAAAAAGCAAGATAACCCATCAATGTTATTTCAATAATACCGGTAAACTGGTGCGTACTGTCGAATGGATTAACAACACACCAGCACTAACCGAAGATATTGTTCACGAAGAAGGCTCAATATATGGCTTTACTGTTGATAATACTGGAAATTTGTACTGCATTAGCGAAGAAAAATATGATAAAGACGGAAAACTGATTCGCTACGCATTATCGTATTGCCAACAAAAAGAAAATGAATGTTTTTGCTCTAAACAGCATTCGGAACAATATAGATATGACACCCAAGGATTGTTAGAGTGCGATGTCATCGATTCACACTTTGATATAGGGTACATTTCCAATGTTACATATTGTTTTGAAAGAGAAAACGGCTATCTAACATCTTATAAATGTATATCTCATGATTCTGGTTGTTTAAACCCGGTTTACTCTATTACCGTGAAAAGAAAAGCCTAGCATCAGTCCGTCAGTGGTTTCGTGCTCAACTAAATGGTATCGTTCACTAACCGCACTAAACCAAAACCCCGGTAGATCCAAAAGATCTGCCGGGGTTTTACATATAACAATTTGCCTGCCGTTCCTTTTTATTTAGGGAAATACTCCTCTACAAAATCAACCTTTTCAACCTGAAAGGACTTGCCGTTGAGGTACTCCAAAGCACCGGCATCCGTTGTAAAGGTAAAAGTCAGCTTATAGGAGTACAGCGCCTGGTAATTCCGGTCGAACCGTTTGTCCAGCTTGCCGTACTTCCCGTCCCCAAGGAGCGGGTGGCCGGCATGGGCAAACTGGGCGCGGATCTGATGGGTTCTGCCTGTAATCAGTTCACATTCCACCAAAGAAAGGCCGTTGCCTCTGGCAAGAACCCGGTAGTTAGTCTGGCAGGTTTTCGCGCCGGGCTGTGGCGTATCCGTCACAAACACCCGGTTCTTTTTCGCGTCCTTAAACAGATACCCTTTCAGGCTCTCCTCTTTTGCCTTGAGCGTTCCTTCCACGATAGCAAGATACCGCTTATCCAGCTCCCGATCCTTGATCTTCTGATTCATGACCCGGAGCGCTTCCGCAGTCTTTGCCGCGATGACGATACCGCCGGTATTCCGATCGATCCGGTTACACAGCGCCGCTGGCATCCTCCAGAGTGATCCGGCGCAGAGTCCGCTTTTCCGGGTCCATGGTGGTCTCCCACAGCTCGTGGGGGTCCATCTCACCAAGGCCCTTGAACCGGGAGATCTCCACCTTCGCGTTGCTTTCGCCCCGCATTTCCGCAGAAACCAGATCCCGCTGTTCGTCGGAATAGGCCA
>JAZNLP010000059.1:0-6971 GCA_045579165.1 Faecousia sp. | reverse complement strand
CTCCTCGTACCGAAAGGCCACGGATCTTAGTTTATCAAGCATACTACCGCTCCTTAAAAATCTGAATCAGCTGATCTTGTTCTCGTCGGTGACCACGTCGCTGACCTGGTCCACGTCAAAATAAGCCTCCAAAACTGCTCTGGCAATGGGGGAAACAAGGCCGCCACCGCCGGACTTTTCAAAGTAAACCGCCACAGCCACCTCAGGATTTTCATAGGGAGCGTAGCAGACGAAAGAGCCGTGGTCAGAGCCGCCGGAGCCGTGCTCGGCAGTACCGGTCTTGGCGCCCACGGCAATGGCGTAGTTACCGAAAACCGGGTAGGCAGTACCCATGCCCTGGGTGACCGCCGCCCGCATACCGGACAGGCAGGTCTCATAAGCCTCATTGGATATTTTCATGGTGCTCATGATCTGGGGGGAGTTTTCCAAAATACTGGTGCGATAGTCAGAGGACACCACCCGGTTTAAGAATGTAGCCCGGTAGCGCACGCCCTGATTCAGAAGCGTTGTAAAATACACACACATCTGCATGGGGGTAAACTGGTTGTCCGACTGACCGATGGCTGCCATCAGCTGGTCCGCCTGATACCAGTGGGCATCCGTGCCGGTATGGAGCTTCGCTTTTGTTTCCGGATTGGCACGGTAGCCCTTTGCCTCCGGCAGCTCCACGCCGGTAAGTTCGCCCAGGCCGAAGCCCTTGGCGGTCTCATCCATCATACTCAGACCGATATTGTCACCCAGTACATAGAAAAAGTAGTTGCAGGAATACATCAGCGCCTGGGCGGCAGAGATAGAGCCGTGGGTATATGTGCCCTCGGAAATGGTATAGGACATACACTTGGGCGCAAATCCGCTGCTCAGGTACTTCACATAGATACCGTGGTCCATGATCTGGGTGTGGGAATTGATAATGCCGTTATCAATGGCGGAAACCACCATGGATGGCTTGTAAATAGAGCCGGGGGCATAGGTAAGCTGAAGCGCCCGGTTGTTCAGCGGGGCGTAATCGGCGTTCAGGATATCGTTATAGTCTTCGAAGAATGTGGTCAGATCGTAGGTGGGATAGCTGGCGCAGACCAGGATCTTGCCGGTTTTGATGTCGATGGCCACCACTGCGCCGCCTTCGGCATCCTGTCCGTTGGCACCCTCTTCCTGGCTTCGCAGATCCGCAAAAACCTCCGCCATGGCTTCCTCTGCCGTCTCCTGCATGCTCAGATCGATGGTCAGCTCCACATTCTGGCCGGAAATGGGCCGCATTTCCTCGCCGGTCTCCGGATCTTCCCGATAATACTGCTCCAAAATCGTGCCGTCTACCGCAGTTACATCCACCCGGTAGCCGTCAATGCCGTGGAGATATTCTTCAAACGCCGCCTCCAGACCGGTCTGGCCTACCAGAGCATCCATCTCGTAGCCGTCGATCTGCTTATACTGCTCCCATTGGTCGGCAGTCATGGCGCCTACATAGCCCAAAATATGGGCTGCCGTCTTGGTGGCGTATTCCCGGACGGTAGACGCTTCTGTCCGCAGGCCGGGGGTGTTCAGCTCCAGGATCGCCGACAGATCCTCTGTGCTGGCATCCTCGAGAAATACGTAGTTGGACAAAGTGGTCAGCTCCTGGCGCAGCGCCATCTCATAGCGGACACCGATGACCGCCCGGGCTTCATCGTCCGACCAATCTGCGGGGATCTTGTAGAAATTCCGCAGCTGGGCGATGAGCAGCGTCGGGGAAATATCCGTATCCAGCTTTGCCCGCTCCGCCAAAAACTTCTGAAAATATTCCTGCCAGGTACTGTTGTACTGGTCCAGGGTATAGGTAAAGGGCGCCTGGGCGGTGACAGGAAAGTGATCTACATATTCGATCCCTTTCTGCCGGCACAGGCTTGTCAGCTCCCGCAATGACTGATTGGGGCCTTCCGAGCTGAGCAGCACGAAATGGTTAAACACCAGATCATAGCTTGCCCGGTTGGTCACCAGCTTGTTGCCGTTGCGGTCCAATATCTCACCCCGGGCAGCCTTGACCCGGGTGATGGTGGTAAAGGTTTTAATATTATCTGTCGAGCCGTCTGTCTCAATGACCTGAAGATCAAACAGCCGCAGGGCAAACAGCCCCACGATGGCCAAAAACAGCAGCAGAAGAAGTCCTGCTCTGGCTCGTGTTAATCTTTCCATGCTTCTCCTCCGATCTTACCGACCAAAAACGCCAGGGGATATAAAAGCGGGAACACCAGAACGGTCAAAATGCCGGTAACGATAAAAACCGGCGCTCTTTCGGGGATGGTATTGCCGAAGAATAAACCCATCCAGAAAACCATCAGCTCATAGAGCATCAGTCCTATGCCGCCGCAAAGGAAAACGGAGCGAAAACGCTTGCTCAGCAGGCTGCAGCGCAGGATGTTCAGCAGCACCGGCAGGACAGTCAGCAGCGCCACGCTGTAGACTCCCGGCGCAGAGCCGGAAAAGTAAAACAGCAGCGACCCGATCAGGGCAAACAGCCCCCCCGCTTCCGGGGTCTGGAGCAGGCAGATGAGAAAAATGCCGCAGCTGACCAGATCCGTCGACGCGCCCAGGACGGTAAACCGGCTCATGACCACATCCTGCACCAGCGACAGGAGCAGCAGCATCAGACCGTACAGCGCCCATTTGAGCAGATTCCACCGCTGCTTTTTGGTCAGATGCAAAAAGTTTCGCAGGGTCGGCTCTACCGGATCCGGCTTAAATTCATAGATTTTACGAAGTTTCATTTCGATCACCCGGCATCAAATTCCGTTACAAGGAACACCTGTTCCATTTTGTTAATGTCCGCAGCAGGCTTTAGTACCGCGTATTTGGCAACGCCGCTTTCCGCATAGGCGGCGTCCGCCACCCGACCCAGCACCAGATTCCGGGGATATACGGTAGAACCGGAGGTCACCACCTGATCGCCGTTTCGGATCACCGCCATAGAGGGCAGGTAGTCCATCTGCAGCATCTGCTCATTGCCGGAAGCGTAGCCGCCCCGAACCATGCCGCTGTAGCCGGAAGAAGCGATGGTGGCGCTGATCTGCAAGGAAGAATCCAGCACGGTCTTGATTACCGCGTAATTGCTTCCCACTTGGCTCACAAGGCCCACCACTTCGCCGTTGGAGGTGATGGCGCACATGCCCACCTGGATGCCGGAATCGCTGCCCCGGTTCACGGTCAGGGAATTGTTCCAGTCCACGGGATTGCGGGATATGACATAGGCATCCACCAGCACATAGTCCGGGTGCTCTGTCCGCAGCTCCAGCAGCTGCCGCAGCCGCTGGTTTTCCCGCTCCAGAGAATCTGCCTCCCGGGCAGCCTCCTCCATCTGGGCAAGCTGCTGCTTCAGCTCTTCATTTTCCGCAGACAGGGCTTCATAAGAGAAAATGTAGCTATACATCTGCTCTGCCTGGTCTGTCAGCTTGCTGGCGCCGGCACGCAGCGGGGTCAGCACTCCCTGCACCAGCATTTGTCCCAGAGTCAGACCGGTGAGATTGCTGATCAGCGCCAGACTGATGGTCAGCAGCACCGCCACCACCAAAATCACCTTGACCTTTGTTGAAAATAAATGTTTCATATTGCCTCCTTGCAGGCGTATAGGGTGTCTGATAAAACTGTCATTGCGAGGAGCGCCAGCGACGTGGCAATCTCCCGGGGAAATGTTATTTCATACACCGACCTTCGGTAGAAAAACCAGCCCTTTACCGGGAGATTCCCACGCCTGCTCCGCAGGCTCGGAATGACACAGCTTTGCTGCTTGATTTTTCTAATTTATCCTTCCAGCAGTTCTGGGGCAAGCTGCCGCAGCAGCTGCCAAAGCCGGCACACAGGAAGTCCCACCACGTTAAAATAATCTCCTTCGATCCGCTGAGCAAATACCGCCGCGCCTCCTTGGATGCCGTAGCTTCCGGCCTTATCCATAGGCTCGCCGGTGGCGATATACCCAAGGATCTCCTGCCGGGAAAGCTCCCGAAAATGGATGTCCGTCACCTCGGTGACCGACAGGACTGTCTGCCCCTTCGCCACCGTCAAGCCGGTCATCACCTGATGCTCCCGGCCGGAAAGCAGCTGCAGCATTTGCTCCGCGTGGGCTTCATCCCGGGGCTTTCCCAGAACCTTGCCGCCGCAGACCACGATGGTATCCGCCGCGATGACCACATCCTCTATCTTCCGGGAAACAGCCAGTGCCTTTTGGCGGCTGACCCGAGCCACCTCGTCAAAGGGCGGCTTTTCCGGGTCCATGGTCTCGTCCACATCCGCTACCCGGACGGTAAAGGGTATTTTGAGTAGTCCCAAAAGCTCCCGCCGACGGGGAGACTGAGACGCCAGTATCAGTTCCATGTGCGCTCCTTATTGGTTTGCAAATTATCGCTTATTGCGCAGACAAAAAACCTACGTCATTCCGAGCCAGTGCACACACTGGCGTGGGAATCCCGTCGACAGGGGAGTATTCCTAAAATTACGGGATTGCCGCGTCGCTGGCGCTCCTCGCAATGACGTATTTATTATTACTGTTTGCTAGATTACTCCAGTCCCCGTAAGTACAGGCCTCTGGTGCAGGAGCCGGGGTCGAATGCCACAGGCTTTTCGTAAGCGCTCAGCACCTGATCCACCTCCCGGGGGTTCTCTGTGGTGAAATACAGCCGCAGTCCCCACAGACCCAGCCGGTTCAAATCCTCCTGCCGGTCCAGCCAGTTAAGCTTCTTGCCGTTGAGCACCACGCTGCGGCACTTGTCTCCATCTTTTATGACGGGGAAATCCGCGCCTGTCCGGTCTGTCAGCTTCACCGGGCCCAGGTTGCAGGTGCAGCTGCCGGTCTTTCCGTGCATGACGCAGTTTTCTGTGACCATCAGCGGCAGCCGGCCGTAAGCGAAGATCTCACAGGGCACCGATTTGCTCACATCCCGGATCTGGGGCAGGGTCATTTCAAAGCTTAAGGTGGTAGAAAGCATTTCCAGCTGCCGCATCAAATTCACAGCACCGGAATTGAACAGATTCAGTCCGAAATCGCCCCGCAGATCCATTCCTGCTTCCCGGGCAGGGATCAGAAGGCCCAGATTTCCCACCAGCACTTCCCGGACACCGCTGCGGCGCACCAAATGCAGATCCTCTTTCAGCCGCGCCATCTCGCCGTCATGGACGATCCGGGGCAGCACCGCCACCACATGCTTGCGGCTTGCCAGCACCCGGCAGAAATCCGGATCCAGCGCCAGAATATGCAGCGGCACATACAGCACCTGAATATCCGCCTTTAGCAGCTTCGGCGTGATCTGCTCCCGAGAAGTGATCTGCACATTCAGCCCGGGGCGCTGACGGTTGCCCTTAACTGCCGTAAACTTCGGTGGCCGACCCAATGCCGGCTGCTCCCGGCGGGCCCGGAGGGCTGTCAGCTGGTTGAGGGCATCCCGGCGCATGGTATTGATCGCCGAGGCGCTTAAGGTAAGGCCCGGGTCGATCTGGACATTGCTTTCCATGCAGTAATAGGGCGTTCCGCCGGTCTTGGTCAGACGGGAAGAAACCACGTCCTCCGTCAGCGGCAGGCTTCTTGCCATCTCCGGCACAGGGCCGGTGACCCGGCTGCTGCGACCTTGGGGATCGGTAACCGTGAGGCTGCTGCCGCTTACGCCGATGACGCAGTCCATCCGCACGCCAACGAGAGAATTTTCCGCCGTTTCATAGCTCTGGCGCATCTGCTGCAGCCACTTATTATCGTCATACCGATCCTCCCGGACGCCAAACATTCCGGCGCCGGTACGGCCGGTATAATATCCATCGGTAAAGCCCTGACGGTTAAATGCCAGCGACAGGGTCTGAAGCATCTCCCGGGTGACCTCGCCGCTGTCCAGCGCCGAGCGGTACACCCCGGTGACTGCCGCCACATACTCCGGCCGCTTCATACGACCCTCCAGCTTCACAGAAACCACGCCCATAGCGTCCAGCTCCTTCAGATAGGTGACCAGACAGTTGTCCTTCAGACTGAGGGGATATCTATTTTCCCAGCGGCCGTAGCCATAGCTCTGGCGGCAGGGCTGGGCGCAGCGGCCCCGGTTGCCGGAGCGGCCGCCGATGGCAGCGGACAGGTAGCACTGACCGGAATAGCCCATGCACAATGCGCCGTGGCCGAACACCTCGATCTCCACAGGGGAATTGCGGACGATGTAGGCGATCTCCTCCTTGCTCAGCTCCCGGCTGAGGACCACCCGGGACAAGCCCCAGGCGGCGCACATCATAACGCCGGGCAGAGAATGGACCGTCATCTGGGTAGAGCCGTGGATGGGGATGTGGGGGGCGATGGCCTTGCAAAGCTGCACCACCGCCAGATCCTGCACGATAAATGCATCCACGCCGCAATTTGCCGCATGGCGGATCAGGGCGCTGACCTCGTTCATTTCCCGGTCAGACACCAGCGTATTCACGGTCAGATGCACCGCAACGCCCCGGACATGGCAATATTTTACCGCTTCCATCAAGGTCTGGGGTGTGAAATTTTTCGCGCCCTGACGGGCATTGAAGGTTCCGCAACCCAGGTACACCGCGTTTGCCCCGTTCTGAACGGCGGCGCGCAGGGCTTCCATAGATCCGGCGGGAGCCAGAAGTTCCAGCATAGCAATCTCTCTCCATTATGGTATACTTATGGGCATTATAACACATCTTGCCTGTAAGTTCCAGTCTGTCGAAGGATTTTTTCAAAAAATTAAAAAACAGCCCAACGGGCTGTTTTTCGGTTTGTAGGTAAGTTCAAAAAACTGTCATTGCGAGGCTGCTTTAGCAGCCGTGGCAATCTCCTGCGAAAAACTCGCAGCATTCACCGAACCTCAGAAGAAGAACCCGCTTAATACCGGGAGATTCCCACGACCCCTTTGGGGTCTCGGAATGACACGGCTCAAGCAGAATAATCAATCCAGCTTAATCCTCAATCCGGTACAGGCGCTTGCCGTTTTCAAAGGTGGCGCGCTGGGCCTCCTCCACGG
>JAZNLP010000058.1:0-2934 GCA_045579165.1 Faecousia sp. | reverse complement strand
CCCAAGGTGGTTTCGTCACCGGTCAGCACCGTTTCCAGCGCCATGGACAGCTGTTCCTGGGACATAACGCCCAGCTTCTGCTGGGTGGCGGCGGCGTACTGACCCCGGATCTGCACAGCCGCAGCTTCCCGCACCTGGCGGAAAAGCTCCTCGTCGCTCATTTCCCGGATATAGCCCATGACCGTCTCCGGATCAACGCCCATCTCCTGGGCGTATTTCTCTACGATCATGGTCTCCACATCTTCCCGGGTCAGCTTGCCGACCTGCTGCTCCAGAACCGTATTCACATACTGGTCAGAGGGCTGGCTCATCACATCCACAAAAGCGGCAGCCCGCTTGGTAACCGGCAGAGTCAGAAGATGCTCTGTGATGGCGGTCTTTATTTCATCCAGAGAAGGTTCTGTTTCTTCCCCGGTGGCAAAGGGCAGGTTCAGCAGCACATCCTGCTTGGGATCTGCCAGCTGCTCCTTGACCACATCCATGTTCGCGGTGGTCTCAATGGCGTAGCTGGTCAGCGCCTGGGTGTAGCCGATAGCGCCGGTGACCATGGTAGAGGTAGCGTCCTCGTTGGGTCGGGCGATACCTACGATCTTCAGCTTCGTGCCGATCTCGGAGCTGTTATACAAAAAGTCCATGCCGGTGTCGGTCTTGGACATATCCACATAGCTGCCGGTGATGGCGTCCTTCTGATAGTATTCCGCAGGCAGCAGAAGCTTGAAGGTGATGCCGCACAGATCCTCGTAAGTCCAGCTCAGCTGCTCTGCTTCCTCAGCTTTGCCCTCGGTCATATTGTTTAAGGTCTCGTTCATCTCCTCGGAGGAAATGAGACCCAGACCGTAAAGCATCAGATCGGAGATCTCATTGTTCCTGTCCACAAACAGGATCACTTCGTCATAGGCCTTGGGCCAGCTGCCGTGGATCAGATCGTACTGATCCAGCACCTGCTCGCCGATAAGCTGTCCGTTCTCGCCGGGCAGCAGCTCCTCCCAAACATCAAAGCTCTGGTACATAGAACCCATGGAAGAATCAAAGAAGGAGGAATAGTCGCCGCCGAACATGGCGCCCATAGCTTCCTGCATCAGGGTCATCACATCGCTTTTGATGATAACACCGTCCGTATCCTTGGTGTAGATGTCAAAATCAAAGTCGTAGCTATACAGGATGGTTGCCAGATCACGGATCCCACCGCCGCCGGCATCCAGATATTTTTTAAAATCCTTCAGATTGTTGGTGGTGACCTCCGCGTTGAGCATGGAGTTCATCATGTCGTACATAATGCTGGAGGAATAGACCTTGTCCCGGTCATGTACTTTGTCCTCGTCGTGCCGGTTGCTCATAAGATTCAGCATCATAGCGCCCATATCCAGGTTTTCCGCTTCGATGGTGATGGGGTAGCTGGACAGGGTATCCTGCTGTACCTGGTCAATATAGGCATTGATGCCGGTGGAAAGGGCCAAGATCAGCGCGATGCCAATGATACCGATAGAGCCGGCAAAGGCGGTAAGCAGGGTGCGGCCCTTTTTGGTGAAGAGGTTTTTAAGGGAAAGCATAAAGGAGGTGCTGAAGGACATGGAGGGCAGCCGCTGCTTTTTCGTTTCGCCATGTTGCAGCTTGCTGCATTCCTGCAGCTGCGCCGTCTCCTCGGGGGAAAGGGGCGCAGAATCGTTGGTGATCTTTCCGTCCAGCATCCGGATAGTACGGGTGGCATACTGATCCGCAAGATCCGGATTGTGGGTGACCATGATCACCAGCCGGTCTTTGGACACTTCCTTCAGAATATCCATCACCTGCACGCTGGTCTCGGTGTCCAGCGCGCCGGTGGGCTCGTCTGCCAGAATGATATCCGGGTTGTTCACCAGCGCCCGGGCAATAGCCACCCGCTGCATCTGACCGCCGGACATCTCATTGGGGCGCTTTTTCAGCTGATCTCCCAGACCCACCGCTTCCAGAGCCTCTTTCGCCCGGCGGCGGCGCTCCTGCTTGCTGACACCGGAGAGGGTCAGCGCCAGCTCCACATTCTGCAGGACTGACTGGTGGGGGATCAGGTAGTAGTTTTGAAAGACGAAGCCGATGGAGTGGTTGCGGTAGGAATCCCAATCCCGATCCCGGAAGCCCTTGGTGGACCGTCCGTTGATGAGAAGATCTCCTTGGGTATACTGGTCCAGACCGCCGATGATGTTCAGCATGGTGGTCTTGCCGCAGCCGGAGGGGCCAAGGATCGCTACAAATTCACTCTGACGGAACATCAGGTCGATGCCCCGCAGGGCATGGACGGTGTTATTGCCGGCAGGGTAATCCTTTTTGATATTTTTCAGTTCCAGCATAGATTCGATCGTATCCTTTCGCGGCTGCCGCCGGAAGCTGGCAGCCGGATAATTTCCATATTTTCAAGTTTACACCAAAATAAGGTAAAAGCAATACTTTTGTCTGGGTGAAATACGAAATTTACAAAAAGTTTACCCGGGGTTCAAGGTTGACGGCTTTCCGTTGTCCAAAACCCACCTAAAAATTTCGGCTTGCCGCTCAGATAAAAATATCACGTCATTCCGAGCCTGCGTAGCAGGCGTGGGAATCCCGTGGTTAGAGGGACATTTCCAGAAGGTTACGGGATTGCCACGGGCAGCACAGCTGCCCTCGCAATGACGTGGTTATGACTGCTTTACAGCGCCAAGGCGGCAGTTATCTGCGTTTCACGCAAAAAAGTGTCGCCCGGATGGGCGGCACAGAAGTGTTTGCGGTAAATTACACCATTGCGGCGGTGATGATGGCCATCTTGTAGACTTCCTCGGCGTTGCAGCCACGGGACAGGTCGTTGATGGGAGCAGCCAGACCCTGCAGGATGGGACCCAGAGCTTCGTAACCGCCCAGACGCTGTGCGATCTTGTAGCCGATGTTGCCGGCCTCGATGGTGGGGAAGATGAAGGTGTTGGCGTA
>JAZNLP010000057.1:0-2048 GCA_045579165.1 Faecousia sp. | reverse complement strand
CCAAGGGCGTTACCGGCGTGTTTGTACCCCTGACCGGTGAAGCGGCGGTCAACCCTAAGACGCCGACGGTGATCATGCCTTATGCGATCTGCCGGGAAATGGCGCGCAGAATGTGTATCGCATCGGACCGGGATGCAAATTTTGCAGCCTATCTTGCTTGTGACGCCAATTCCTCTGTAGAGTTCCGGTATGCGGCATACCTGATGGCTTACCGCTATTGCTACGCAGCACTGGAGGAAGCGGCAGATACCGTCCAGCAGTTCTCTCTGGAAAAGCTGCAAAGTGGCCAGAACGCCAATCTGCAGCATGATCTGGATGTGTGCAGTAAGTTCTTTGGACGGAAGGAAAAGCTGGATGAATCTGTCTGCGATCTGCTGGTGATCTGGCATATTGAGGAGTATGTACTGCCCCTGCAGCAGGAAGAGGAAGTGGCACCCTTTGATCCGCTGGACGAAAGTCAGGTGGATCTGACCGGTCTTGTGGGCGCGTAATGGCTATGGAAAAAATGCTATCAGCGCTCTCGGCAGGACTTCCGAAGCTGGGACTTTCCCTGACAGAACAGACCCAGCAGACTCTGTGCCGGTTTGGACAGGCTGTGGTGGAGCAGAATCAGGTAATGAACCTGACTGCCATCACCGAGCCGGAGCAGGTAGCAAAGCTTCACCTGCTGGACAGTCTTTCCCTGCTGACGCTGTCAGACCTGAAAAATAAAAAAATGATCGATGTGGGCTGCGGTGCAGGCTTTCCCGGTGTGCCGGTGAAGATCGCCTGCCCGGAGGTGCAGCTGACGCTTCTGGATTCTCTGGGAAAGCGGATGAACTGGCTGTCGGAAATTCTGCCGGCGCTGGGCGTGGAGGCGGAATGTGTTACCGGCAGGGCAGAAGAAGAGGTAACAGAACGCAGAGAGCAGTATGATATTGCCACCAGCCGGGCGGTCGCCAGACTGAATATCCTGCTGGAGCTGACTGCACCTTATGTAAAAGTAGGGGGCAAGGTCCTGGCAATGAAGGGAACGGCGGCACAGGAAGAGCTGGCAGAGGCGAAAAACGCCATCCGGCGTCTGGGCTTGCAGCTGGAAACCGTGGCGGATTTTCCGGTGGACGGAACGGCGCATACGGTGATCGTGCTCAAAAAAATCGCACCTACACCTGCCCAGTATCCCCGCAGATACGCAAAAATTAAGCAATCACCATTATAATTATTATATAGGACAGTTCGTAACCATCCTGTCCGGCCTGAAGTATATAAGCAAAGTTCGTTTCTGAGCTGCCGCATCGGACGAATTTTGCTTATATACTTCAGGCCAAACAAAACTACGGAGGAAAGGATGGGCGCGTAGCGCCCATTTTTATTTTAACGATGAATAAGAAAACAAAACTCCTTGCCCACGGGGCGCTGATCGCCGCAATGTATGTGGCACTGACATATTTGCAGAATTTCCTGCTCCCCGGATCTGCCTCAATGGCGATCCAGTTCCGGGCATCGGAGGCGCTGTGTGTGCTGGCATTTTTTACACCGGCGGCGATCCCCGGCCTGACCGTGGGATGCCTGCTGTTTAATATTAGTAGCTCCGGGGCAATGCTGTTGGATGTGGTGATCGGCAGTCTTGCCAGTCTGCTGGCGGCACTGGGTATGTACCTGACCCGCAAGGTTACGGTAAAGGGCTATCCGCTGCTGGGAATGTTCCTGCCTGCGGTTTTCAACGGACTGCTGGTAGGCTGGGAGCTGAGCTACTACTTTGGCGGCGGCTTCTGGCTCAATGCCGTGTATGTGGCGATCGGGGAAGCGGCAGTTCTGCTTACCTTGGGCAGCCTTTTATATTATGCTATGAAAAACCGGGGCATTGCCCAGACCCTTGATTTGTAATTTTCAAAGCCGCCAATCTTTTGATTGGCGGTATATTTTTGGGAAAACCGGTCCATACTCCTGACAGAAAGGAGTGGCAGCTATGAAATTACGGGATGTAATGACTTCTCCTGCCATCGGGATCAGCGCAGAGGAATCCGTGGAGGTAGCGGCAAGGCAGCTTGCACATTATAATATAGGGG
>JAZNLP010000056.1:0-5247 GCA_045579165.1 Faecousia sp. | reverse complement strand
CCAAAACCGGATGGCTGCAAACCCGGGTCACATCCTCCTCGGTGTGGATGGTGATATCCAGCAGCTCCAGAACGACCACGATCACAACGGACAAAGCAAAACCTACCAGGAAACCGAGCATGGTATTTTGCATATAATTCGGGCCGCTGGGACTGACGGGAAGCACCGCAGCATCCACCACCTTAGCGGACGCGCCCTCAATAATAGTGGCGATCCGCTTTGGCAAAATGTAACTGATGGCATCAGCGATCTTCTCCGCCTCCTGAGGATCCGAACTGGTAACCACCACCTGGAAAATTTCCGTAGCATCCACCGCATCGGCAGAGATCATGCCCTTCACTTCCCCGTATGTACGGTCCACCCCGGCATAATCGATCACATCGTTGATTACTTCCCGGGTGTTTAAGATGACGATATAGGTTTTGACCAAGCCTCTGGACGCATTGATGTCCGCAGAAGTGATGCTGAAGCTTGTCTCGCCCAAAGACAAGGAGTTATTATTAACATAGAACATGGCAGAGGACTTATATGTGGGGGCCACAAAAAAGCGTGTGCCAAAGAACATTGCCACCGCGCAGACCGCCGCCACCAATGCAACGAGCCATGCTTTGTTAATCACAGAGCTCAGCAGTCGCTGCAGGTCGATCTCCATTTCCTCGTTATTTTTGATTATCTTTTCGTCCATATATGTGCCTCCGGAAGGGCAGTCCCTTCCTCTGTATCACCAAATTTGCTCCATTTAAATAATATATCACTTGATACAGATTTTTTCAAGTAAATATTATTGATCTTTGCTCAACTTCCGATAAAATCGGATGCTAGCATTTTATCATAGGATTTACAATTTTGCAATCCTTTCCTTGATACTGATTATATTTTGGATAAATCGTACAATTTTGCCTCAAAAAAATCGCCCGCAGAATATCTTCCGCGGGCGATTTGTCTTGAAATATGCTTTTACACGATACCCTGAGCCATCATGGCATCCACGACCTTCTTGAAGCCGGCGATGTTGGCGCCTGCCACCAGGTCGCCCTCCATGCCGTACTCCTTGGCGGCTTCGTAGGAGCTCTTGTAGATGTTCTGCATGATCTGCTTGAGCTTAGCATCCACCTCTTCGGCAGTCCAGCTGTAGCGCATGGAGTTCTGGCCCATTTCCAGGCCGGAAACTGCCACACCGCCGGCGTTGACCGCCTTGGAGGGAGCAACCACCACGCCGTTGGCCTTCAGGTAAGCCATAGCCTCATTGGTGGTGGGCATGTTGGCAACTTCCACATAGTACTTGATGCCGTTGGCGACCATCTTCTCCGCCTCAGCCATGCCAACCTCATTCTGGGTGGCGCAGGGCATCAGGATATCTGCCTTGACGCCCCAGGGCTTCTGACCGGCATAGAAGGGAACACCGAACTTATCCGCGTAATCCTGGACCTTATCACGGCCGGAAGCGCGCATCTGCAGCATAAACTCGATCTTTTCATCGGTGTTGATGCCGTTTTCATCATAAACATAGCCGTCAGGACCGGAGATGGTGACAACCTTGCCGCCCAGCTCTGCGATCTTCTTGACAGTACCCCAGGCAACATTACCGAAGCCGGAAACGGCAAAGGTCTTGCCCTCGATGGACTCGCCGAAGGATTTGAGCATTTCAGCGGTATAGTAGACCGCGCCGAAGCCGGTTGCCTCGGGACGGATCAGACTGCCGCCGTAGGAGATGCCCTTGCCGGTGAGCACGCCTTCATACCGGTCGGTCAAACGCTTGTACTGGCCGAACAGGTAACCGACCTCCCGGGCGCCCACGCCGATATCGCCGGCAGGCACGTCGGTGTCAGCATCGATATACTTATACAGCTCCGTCATGAAGGACTGGCAGAAGCGCATGACCTCACGGTCAGACTTGCCTCTGGGATCGAAGTCAGAGCCGCCCTTGGCGCCGCCCATAGGCAGGCTGGTCAGGGAGTTCTTAAAGGTCTGCTCGAAGCCCAGGAACTTCATGATGCTCAGGTTCACACTGGGATGGAAACGCAGGCCGCCCTTATAAGGACCGATGGCACCGTTAAACTGAACACGGTAGCCGGTATTGACCTGTGCCTGGCCCTGATCGTCGATCCAGGAAACACGGAACTGGATGCAGCGGTCGGGAGTGGTCAGACGCTCCAGAATGGCGTTGCGGCGATAGGCTTCCTCATTGCGCTGGATAACGGGGCGCAAAGAATCCAAAACCTCGTGAACGGTCTGATGGAATTCGGACTGGCCGGGGTTCTGCTGCTCCACACGCTGCAGGATCTCATCAACATAGTTCATAACGAAACACCTCTGTTCCAAGAATATCCATGATTGTAACACACACCCAATGGCTTTTCAAGGGAATTTGCAACTTGAATCTAAAAATCTTGCATTTTTGGCAATCTGTATTAAAAAAAGCGCTAAGATTCCCGCTTTTTTGCCATTCCCGGCGCTTTTCTTGCAATTTTTGCGTCACTTGACTATTTTCCTGCAACAGACAGGCCATTTACCAGCACTGCCGGCGCGCCAAAGGCGGTCATGCCCATAGCCTGGGGCAGCTCCACCCGGTCAGAAAGGGCGGTAATGTCCTTAAGAAGCTGATAGAAATTGCCCGCCACGGTAAAGGATTTGACCCGGTCGGTCTTTTTTCCGCCACGGATCAGATAGCCCGCGCTTTGCAGGGAAAAATCGCCGGTGATGGGATTTGCGCCGGCGTGCAGACCGCTCAGGGAGTCGATATACACGCCCTCCCCCGCCTGCTCCAGCAGCTGCTCCTCGGTGCAGCTGCCGCCTGCCAGATACATGGTAAAGGGCCGCACCGCCACAGGACTGTCATAGCCTGCCTTGGAAGCATTGCCGGTGGTTTCCCGGCCTGCCTGGTTGGCGGTTTTCAGGTTATACAGCAAAGTCTTCAGCACACCCTGCTCGATCACATTCTTTTGGCAGGTGGGACTGCCTTCCGCATCAAAATGGATAGGCATGGGGTTTTCCGGATGGAACGGATCGTCAACCAGCGTCACACAGGGGGCAGCGATCACTGCGCCCTCCTGCCCCGCCAGCTTGCTCAATCCCTTTTGGGCAGCTTCGGAAGAAAATACGCCGCTGAAGGTCGCCAGCAGATCGCAAATCGCTTCGCTGCCGAACACCACAGGATACTGCCCTGTAGGCGCAGGCTCACCGCCCAGCTTCCGCAAAGCTTCCTTTGCCGCTTTGTCGGTCAGCGCGTCGGTATCCAGCTGATGAAGCGCGCCCAGCTTGATCTGATAGTCGTTTGCCATTTCTTCGCCGTCTTTCACAACTGCCCCCACCACAAGACCCGACAGGCTGTTTTCATACTTTAGATCCAGCCCCTTGGAATTGTAAATGGCGATCCGGCTCTTTTCGCTGACACCTTGGGTAGAGCAACCGTCGATGACCTTGGGATCTGCGGCGTACAGCTTTTCCTGGGTAGAAAGAACAGCGCGGATCAGCCCATCGGTATCCGGCAGGCTGTAGGGCTGCAGGTTCAGCTGGGAATAGGTCTTTCCCCCTTCGTTGAGGAACACCGGCTCATCTGCCTCCAGGGTCAAAGCATTGTCTGCCGCCCGGCTGAGCAGCGCTGCCGCGCCCTCCGGACGCAGATCCTCGGTGGATGCGTAGCCCATCCTGCCGCCAACGATGCAGCGCAGGCAAACGCCGCCCTCTATCGCGCCGGTAAACTGGTTTATTTCATGCTGGAAAGCGCTGACGGAGGTGGATTCCGCCGTCTGATAGTATAGCTCATATTCTTCAATGCCCTTTTCCCGGGCAGCGGCGATGACCGCCTGCTTAAAGCTCTGAAAATCCATACTGCACCCTCCTTATCTGCCGCCGACGGTGATGGTGGACACCCGGATCAGCGGCTGTCCCACATTGGTCGGAACAGAGCCGCTGGACGAACCGCACATACCCTGACCCATATCCAATTCCGTACCCACCATGTCGATATTCTTTATGACCTCACTGCCCTTGCCCACCAGACTTGCGCCCCGGACCGGCTCGCAGATCACGCCGTTGCGGATAATATAGCCCTCGTTCACAGCAAAATTAAACTCACCGGTGACAGGATTGACACTGCCGCCACCCATTTGCTTGGCGTACAGGCCGTATTCGATGGAGGCGATAATATCCTCATTTTTGTCCTGGCCGGGAGCGATATAGGTGTTGGTCATCCGGGAGGTGGGGGTATAGGCATAGCTCTGGCGGCGGGCGTTTCCGGTAGGCTCCATGCCCATACGCCGGGCGTTGAATTTGTCGATCATATAGGACTTCAGGATGCCCTTTTCAATGAGCACATTTTTCCGGGCAGGTGTTCCCTCGTCATCTACATTGATAGAGCCCCAGGCGTTGGGGATGGTGCCGTCATCGATGGCGGTGACCTTGGGGTTGGCGATCTGCTGACCCAGTTTTCCGGCAAACTGGCTTCTGCCGTAGGCAACAGAGGTGGCTTCCAGAGAATGGCCGCAGGCCTCGTGGAAGATCACGCCGCCAAAGCCGTTATCAATGGCTACCGGCATGACCCCCGCTGGGCAGTAGCCGGCTTTTACCATGGTCATCGCCTGCGTGCCGGCACGGATGCCCACATCCTTGGGATCGACGGTATCGAACATCTCCAGTCCCATCCGTCTGCCGGGAGAGGCAGAGCCGGTCTGGGTCTCCCCGCCCACCTGCGCCACAGCGCTGATCATCAGCCGGGTGCGGATCTGCCGGTCATGGGTATACAGTCCCTCAGAATTGGCGATCAAAATCCTGTGATCCACATCCAGCAGATTGCCGCTGACCTGGGCGATGGCTGGATCGTATTCCTTAGCGGCAAAATAGCCTGCTTTCAAAATTTCCACTTTCCGGGCATTGGCAACAGACGATGGCGCTTCTGCCACCGGATGGATGTCCCCGAACAGCCGCTCCTTCAGCACGATATCCATCGCGGCGCTGCCCTGCCCCAATGCCTGCGCCGCTTTTTCCGCGCAGCGAAGCAGTCCGGACTCCGAGGTGTCCACGGTGGTTGCCATGACGCTGCGAAGTCCCTTATAGATCCGCACAGCCGCGCCGGCGATCACCGTATCCCGAATGGAATCCACCTTATCGGCGATCATGTTGATATTGTGGTTATCGGTATTCTCCGCAAAAAGCTCAGCATAGTCCGCGCCGGTGGATACCGCTTTGTGCAGGACACGCTGGCAAAGCTCTCTGGAAATCATAGTTTCGCGCTCCTTTTTTCATTTG
>JAZNLP010000055.1:0-3979 GCA_045579165.1 Faecousia sp. | reverse complement strand
TTATACAGGTTCTTTGATCTTCACCGGAGTGACATAGGCTTTGACACCCTCGATCCGGACTACTTCCACCAGCGTACCGGCTTCAATGGGTTCGCCCTTTTCGCTGCGGGCAGTCCAGTACATACCACCCAGCTTCACCTGTCCCGCGGCAGAGATATTGTCCACCGCCTCGGTGATGTAGCCTTGAGAGCCGATGACGCTGTCCACATTGGTTTTGACGATCTTGGGGGACAAAACTTTTTTCACCAGCGGCCACATCGCCGCCAGCAAGCCGCAGGACACCACAAAAAACAGCACGATCTGCAGCCAGAGCTCTCCGCCCAGCAGCGCGGCAATGCCCGCCGCCAGCGCGCCTGCGCCAAACCAGATGGACACCAGATGAATGGGGCAGGAAGCTTCCACCACCAAAAACACCACCAGCAGCACAAGCCAAAGGATCAGCATAGGATTCATCTTATTTCCTCCCTCCAACAGGTTTTATAGTATCAGTATAACAAAAAAATATGAACAAATCAATTCGCAGAATGTAAAAAAGAAAGACCGGCTTTTTGTTGAGCCGGTCTTTTCGAATTACTTCTCCTCGTCGGGGGTAAAGTCCAGGGTGATGGAGCCGACGCTGGGGCGCAGCCGGGTGGTCTTGACGCCGGCGGCGGCAAGCATCCGCTTGGATGCCAGGGTGGCGGGGGTAGTGGCATACTTGTCGGACAGGTACAGCACTTCCTTCACGCCGCTCTGAATGATCGCCTTGGCGCACTCGTTGCAGGGGAACAGCGCCACATACAGCCGGCTGCCCCGAAGGTCACGGCCGCTAGCGTTTAGGATGGCGTTCAGCTCCGCGTGGACAACATAGGGGTACTTGGTCTCCTCGCCGGTGCGGTCCCAGGGGAACTCATCGTCGCTGCAGCCCTTGGGCATGCCGTTATAGCCGATGGAAATGATGATATTGTCCTGAGAAACGATGCAGGCGCCCACCTGGGTACTGGGGTCCTTGCTGCGTTTCGCCGCCAGCATGGCGATGCCCATAAAATATTCGTCCCAGTTGATATAGTCGGTGCGTTTCATAGCGTACCTCCAAGGTTTTTTCTTTAGGATACCAAACCCCCCGGATATTGTCAACGAAAATATCACAGGAAAAGGCAGCGCCGGATGGCGCTGCCTCAACTATTGGCCCTTATTTCACAAGGTGCTTACGGATCTCTTCCGTCATCTTGGCACGCAGATTCAGAATATAATCTGCGCTCTTGGGATAGTTCTCGTAGTCAAGCTCCATGCCTGCCTCGGCATCAAGCAGCGCCTCGACCTTTTCCCGGCCGATGAGGCTTTCCAGCAGCTGGCAGACCTGCATATCCTGAATTCCCTCGTAGAACACCAGCGCCCGGGTGGACAGGATCGGTCCGTTCTCGCCGGGGTAGACGCTGAACGCGTCGCCGGAGGGGAATGCCAGGTCAGTAGAGGTGGTCTGGTAGGGATTGATCTTATAGGTAGAGCAACGGGAATTATAGTAGTTAAAGCCCCAGTGCAGGAAGCCCTTGATATTGGTGCGGTACATCTGCAGGCCCATGATCCGGTTGCGGTAGGCGGGCATTGCCAGGAAGCGGTTGCTGACCTTGCTGAACTGGCTTCCGCAATAGTACACCCACTGCTCCGGCATCTTGCGCTCCAGGAACGGCTTGATCATTGAGCTGGCGGCGCAGGGGACATCCACCAGACCCAGATCGAAAAATTCCACATGGGACAGAGCATCCATCCGCTTGCAGTTGCCGATCAGAGCACCGACCAGCTGGGAATAGCGCTTATAGTCCTCCAGATGCTCCTCTCTGGGCTCATCAGACAGGTGGAAATAGGTATTTTCCGCCACACCGGCCTTTTTCAGCTCCTCTACCAACGCAGGCAGGAACTGCCGGAGGAAATCGTGGAACATGGGGTCGCTGGCGGCGACATGCCAGCCAAAGAGGAAGCTGTCCTCGCCGTTCTCCCGAACCCGGATATTGGGGGCGAACTTCAGTCCCCACTGGGAGAACAGGTGGCTCACCTCATAGTAGAGCATACCATTTTTCTTGCAAAGGTCGATCCAGCGATGCATCTTTTCAAAGCCGAAGCGGTATGTATCGCCCACCTTTTCAATGTCCACCAGCTGTACGCAGGGTCTGCGGACACCGTACTTGGTATCCAGCGGCGGGGTGATCGCCGGAAGCAGCATCATATTGATGCCGGTTTCCCGGGCCATAGCCATATACTTATCGATCAGCTCCCAATGCTCCTCGGAATAGATCTCTACCCGATGGACATCGGCGATGCAGTCGGCATAAAACCACTGGGTATATTTCAGCTCCTGCTTGGGCAGCTCCACCGGCAGGACCTCCAGGGTCATGGTCTTTTTCAGAATCTCCTGGACCTCCTGCGCCTCGGCAACGCCGTGCATCTGCTCGCCGGTGATCTGCTCAGCCACCACGGTGATGGGGTATTCCCCGGCGGGGGCATCCTGGGGCACATCCACCCGGATCCACAGGCTGGCGCAGTTGCCTCTGAGCACCTGAATGATCCCGTCCTGCTCCTCCAGCGGCAGCAGGATATCCGGCATCACGCCCGGCTCTCTGGTGATATAATCCTCCTGCTCCTGGAAGGCATAAAGGGGCAAGTCCATGGCCGCGTTTTTCACGGCATAGAGCTTGATCCAATCCTTGCAGGGGCCCTCCACCCGCATGCGGAACTCATGTCTGAAATAATCTGTAAACACCACTACCTGATAAGAAAAGCGCTCCCCGCGAAAAGCGGTCTTGCTGAAGATCTCAGGCAGCTCCGGACCGTCGTTGATGCGGACCTTTTCCAACGAGGAAACCTGTTTCAAAAAGGACTCCATTGTTTTATCTCCTTTCGGTGGTCAAGTCGTCTTTATTATAACATCGCCCCGGGATATGTCAAGCAACAACTGGAAGAATCATACATAAAGGCAGCGCCGAAAGGCGGGGCTTCATAAAACAGTATCCGCTTTAAAAGCAATCTTTTTATCCAATACTGCAAAAAAACACTATGGCAGGCGTCAGCCTTACCATAGTGTTTTTTCTTGTCTTGAAGTAAAAATCTTTACTTTTAAAGTGCTTCGCAGTTTTGCTGCTTGGATTTTTTACTTTGACAAAGAATAGCCCAGCGGAAATACTTTGTGTATTTCAAGGGGATATTCTGCCGGCAAAGGGAAAAAGACTGGAGCAAAACCGGATAATGTCTTATGAAACCCCGCCTAAGCGCTGCCTTAAATTAATCAAACAGGTCTTTGATGGCATCAAAGAATTTCTTCCGCTTGGGGCTGTCCTCCATGGAGTCATCCAGCTGCCGCAGCAGCTCTTTCTGCTCCTTGGTAAGCTTTGTGGGGGTCTCCACCACCACGGTAAACCGCTGGTCGCCCCGGCGGCGGGGGTTGTTGACCATGGGAATACCCTTTTCCCGGAGAACAAAGACCGTGCCGGTCTGGGTGCCCTCGGGCAGGTCGAAGCTGTGCTTGCCGTCCAGCGTGGGGATCTGTACTGTTGCGCCCAGAGCCGCCTGAGTAAAGGAGATGGGCACTTCGCACAGAACCGTATAATCCTGCCGGGAGAAAATGGGATGGCGCTTGATGTATACCTCCGCCAGCAGGTCGCCGTTAGGCCCGCCGTTAACGCCTACGCAGCCCTCGCCCCGAACCCGGACGCTCTGGCCGTTATCCACGCCCGCTGGGACCTTGACCTTGATCTTTTGGGTTCTGCGGACCTTTCCCTTGCCACGGCAGGTGCTGCAGGGGGTCTTGATGATCTTACCCCGGCCGCTGCACTGAGGGCAGGTGGTAGTGGACTGCATCTGCATGCCCATGAAATTCTGGGTGGTACGTACCTGGCCTGCGCCGCGGCAGTAAGAACAGGTCTCCACCGCGCCGTCAGCAGAGCCGGAGCCATTACAGGCGGAGCAGTTTTCGATCCGCGGGGCGGAAACTTCCTTTTCGCAGCCG
>JAZNLP010000054.1:0-41727 GCA_045579165.1 Faecousia sp. | reverse complement strand
TGGCTTTTCACGAGCGCCTGGGTTATGTCTACCACTCCACCTTTGAAGACTGCGGCTACAAGATGGGCCGCTGGCTGGGGGTCATCTGGCTGCAGAAGCGGCTGAATGAGAACGGAAATCCTATGGAATTTCCGAAGAAGTGGACGGACGTGGTAAAATAACAGTGACTATGTAGGGGCGACCCTCGGTCGCCCGCCGTCCCGCAGGGACGGGAAGAGCACTGCCGCTGCGCGGCAGTCGGGCGAGCGAGGCTCGCCCCTACTATTTTTGATGGATCAGCTCTCCATCTGCTTCCCCAGAAACTCCGCCACGGTGGAGACCAGGCGCTGGTCGGATTCGCTGAGGAGCTCGCTGTTTTCCTCCAGAAGCATCATCACGCAGCCGAGGATGTCCCCCTGGCAGAGGATCGGCGCGGCCAGCCCCAGGTGGTAGCGGTCGGAATGCTCCGTGGGCTTGAGCTTTTCGCCGCCGGGGCTGTAGCGGTAGAGCTTCCGCTCCTCCATGAGCTGCTCCAGCTCGGCGGAGTTGGGCTTGTCCATGAGCTCCCGCTTCATGCCGCCGGCCTGGGCGATGATGGTGTCCCGGTCGCTGACCGCCGCGATGCAGCCGGTGTTTCGGCGGATGGAGTCGCAGATCTGGGCGGCGAAGTCCTGCAGATCCCCAAGGGGCGAATACTTCCGGAAGGTCACGCCCCCGTCCTTTTCCGTGTAAATTTCCAGAGGCGAGCCCTCCTTGATGCGCAGGGTGTGCCGAATTTCCTTTGGGATCACGACCCGGCCGAGGCTGTCTGCTTGTGTCAAGCTAGGACAAACAGATTTTTGCTATTTTTTATTTGAAGGCAATACCTTCATTTTTTCGTCAAAAAACTTCTGTGCGTTTGTCTTTATAGAACACATGGGGTTGCGCCGGATGTGTAATAATAGGGCAAACACTTTAGAATCGGAACAGGACGGATAGCTGTACTGCTACCCGCCCTGTTCCATTTTGCCTTCTCCCTTAATTTACTTTTTGCTTACTATCCGTAAAGTTCCAAGTGATTTCCAACTCCGTGGAAGGGTAAACATCCACTCGCTTCACAGCCTCGTACATAAACGGTCTGATCTGATCATCCGAGAGAATAAGTTGCTGAATCATTTCTCTTGACCTTTGCTCCTGATCTTCCTGTTGGGCAGATTCTTCCATCAGCCGCTGTTCCTCCTGTATGAGTTCCTCAAGCTGCGCCTTCAGTTCCTTCTGCCGGTTGGATATACCTTCCTTCTTCTGTATGAATTCCTCCCGACTCAGTTTTCCCGCCCGGTAAGATTCATATAGCCGAAGATTGCTTCCCTCATAGGTGGACAGTTCCTTTGAAAGCGGTCTTTGCTTCCTGCGACACTCCCCAAGCAAGTCCTTAGTAGTTCTCTGGATACTCTTGCGAAGTTCATCTTCCATCAGCCGCAGTTGCATTCGATATGCCTGAATGAGGATTTCTTCCAGTGCCGATTTGCTCCACTGAATTGTGGCGCAGGCAGCATCTTTTTGGTAAAGCGGAGTCTGACAAGAGAAGTATTCATCCAGTCCATAAGTTTTCCTCAGCCGTCGCCCACAGCACCCGCAGTAGTACAGCCGATCCTTGCAGTCTGTTCTCATAGGAGCATTGTACTTGACTTTTCTGATCGTATCATTGGCCTTTTGGTAGATTTCTTTGGAAACAATTGGCTCGTGGCAATCTTCTACGATGACCCAGTCTTCAGGCTTATAGCGTGTCTGGGAACGAGCTCTGACAGTCTCATTTCCGCACTTGAAAGTTACCATGGCCCCGGTGTATTTGTAGTCCTTGATGATCCTCAGGACTGCCTGATGGCTCCACATGAGGTCGTTCTGAATGTGCGCTTTATGCCACTTCTTATAGGCCATCGGGGTTGCTACCCCTTTCTCATTCAGCATTGCAGCAATCTCAGTTGTGCGTTTTCCGCTGATCGCAGCCTGGAAGATTTCCCGGACGATCGGCGCCGTGTTCGGATCGATCACCATCTGGTGCTTCTGCGTCGGATGCCTCATGTAGCCATAGGGACAGTGGGAAACGAATTTTCCCTTTCGCATCTGCATATGCCTGGAGGATTTAATCTTCTCAGACAAATCCTGGGCGTACCTCTGATGAATCAGATTGCGAAAAGCCACATCGATGCCGCCGGTGCTTCCGATGTGTTTGCTGCTGTCGTAATGGTCATTGACAGCAATGAACCGTACTCCAAGTAGCGGAAAAATATGTTCCAGATAGTCGCCGACCTCCAGGTAGTTGCGCCCGAATCGCGACAGATCCTTCACAACAATGCAGGCGACCTCTCCGGTCTTCACCTTCTCCAGAAGCCGTTTCACACCCGGCCGATCAAAATTGGTGCCGCTGTACCCATCATCAGAATACTCTACTGTAGGGTATTTGGCCAGCTCCGGCTTACCGGAAATATACTGCTCCACCAGCAATCTTTGGTTTCGGATGCTGTCGCTCTCGTCATTCAATCTATTGCTTCTGGCGTTCATATCCTCCGAAGAAAGCCGCAAATATATGGCCAGGTGTTTCCTCATCTCTTACGCAACCTCCTCTCGCACAGCCTCACATTTGGCCAGAAGGGCCTCAAAATCATCCACGTGCAGGAACTCAATCGTAATCGTCGAATCAGAATGCAACCGGATTTCTTTAATCATAGCGGTGACCATCTCTGCTGTGACAACTTCAGCTTTATAGTACCGATCAATCAACTCAGACCATCTTTTCTCTCCATTGACCACATTGGTAGTACAGTCTTCTGTGTGCTGAAACTCGTAAAGCTCCTGCTCCAACGCATCGATATCTGTACGATACTTTTCCTTTGCATAGACATATTCCTCTGGGCTGAGTATTCCATCCTTGAAATCGGTATACAATGCCGCGCCCAGATTCCGCTTTCGGTCCAGTTCTTCACGAATCTGCTGCTTCCGGTGAGTAGCGGTATCGTTATCTGGTGCAGTATTCGCCATCAACTGTCTCAGCATTGTCTGCATTTCAAGAAAGACATCCATCTGCTTGCGCATAGTTTCCAGCACAGCCTGGTCCAAGGCTTCGGCTGTCAGCCTTCTGAAGGTACAGGCTTTCTCACCAAGCTCAATGTACTGGGGACATTTGTAGGTATAGTAGTCCTTATTTCCAGTTTTTCTGTAAGAGCGTACCTGCTTAATTACACGACCGCAATCTGCACATCGCAACAGCGATCCGTATGGATTTTGCCGTTTCGGAAGATCCGCATACTTACCAAATGATGCCTTTGCCTCGTTGGAGCGCTTTGTATTCAGTGCCTGAACTTGATCCCAGAGTTCCATGCTGATGATTGGCTCATGGGTACCCATGACCACATCCCATTCAGATTTATCCTTCTGGTGGTACGGAATGCCTTGGTACAGGCTGACACCAACTCGTCCCTGTTCCAGATTTCCAATGTACACCACATTGCGGAGGAGATCCGTCAGCACATGCCGGTTCCAGGGAAGCTCGCTGCCTTTTCTGTTGTTATGGGTAATGATCCCTCTTTCAAAGCGGAGCCTGCCGGGAGACGGATACCCTTTCTCATTCAGCACACGACAAAGCTTCTCAATGCCAATCCCAGTGACACGTAGTTCAAAAATCTCCTGTACAATGGGGGCGATTTCAGGGTCGATGATGAGCTTACTCGTATTTTCAGGATCTCTACGATAACCGTAGGGCTCATAGGCACCCACAAAATCTCCCCGCCGCCGCTTCTCCTGCATCGCCGTACTGATTTTCCTGGAGAGATCCTTTGCATAGGCATCATTGACCAGATTCTTTAGCGATGCCACAAGCTGATCGGAGGAATTAATGTTGCTGCTGTCGTAGTTGTCATTGACCGCAATAAAGCGGATCCCGAGGAAAGGGAAAACCTTTTCCAAGTAGTCACCGGCTTCCACATAGTTACGCCCCAGTCTGGACAAATCCTTCACAACGATGCAGTTGATTTTGCCGCTGCGGGCATCCTCCATCATCCGCTTGAATTGCGGTCTGTCAAAATCCGTTCCGGTACAACCGTTATCCGTATAAATGCCTGCCAACTGTAGAAACGGGCGAGCTTCCACATACTTCATCAGCAATGCCTGCTGATTTACCAGGGAATCTGCATCCTTCTTTTGATTGTCCTCCAAGGACAAACGAAGATAGATTGCCGTTTGGAAAATTTCAATCTTTTCCGGCTTGGCCACGGTTGCCACTGGGTTCTTTCTTGATGTTCTCGCCATTTATACCACCTCCAATCTGGGCAGGAGTGTCAGATTCTCCTTACGCTTTGCTGCGGTTTTCTGCTCTTCCAGGAATTCAAGGATGCACTGGAACTGGTCCTTGTGGCAGAATTCCACCGCGATTTCGTTCCGATTGGAGATTGAAACCCGATCAATCATGCTGACCACCAGCTTTCTGGATAGCTCCTTCACTTCAGCGAATTGCCGGAATTGCTCCAACCAGGTCTTTTGATTATTCAGACCGTCCTGGATGGCACTTCTTCTGGACTGAAGTTGTCCGATGGCCTGACGAGCCCCAGCAATGCGAGCAGAAAAGTCCTCCTTCAGACTTGCATACTCCTCTTTACTGAGGATGCCTGCCTGCAAATCTTCATAGACACCCATTCTCAGGCTATTGTTACGCTCCACGATCTGTTCCTGTATCTCAATGCTCTGATTGATTTTCCGTAGCTCCGCCTCTTCCCATGTAGAAGACTTCACTTTTTTGAGTGCCTGCTCCATATCCAGAAGGAGTGCCACCTGCTGCTGAATTGCCACTAGGACAGTGCTATGCAGCAGTTCTTCCTTGATACGGTGCTGCGTGCAGGAGCTGGAATCGTTTTTATAGGAACCACAA
This sequence comes from Faecousia sp., assembly GCA_045579165.1. Classification (GTDB taxonomy): domain Bacteria; phylum Bacillota; class Clostridia; order Oscillospirales; family Oscillospiraceae; genus Faecousia. Next base: position 36,848 of record JAZNLP010000054.1, on the reverse strand, counting down.
ATATAGTAGATATATTTCTTTCCTCTGGAAGAAACAGTTTTTCTCACCAGCGGAGCCCCACAATCAGCACAGAACAGTCTGCCGCTGAGGGGATGTACCGCAGTGTCAGTGCTGCATGCACGGGTATCCTCCTGCATCAAACGCTGAACCAATTCAAAATCAGTTCGGGTAATGATTGCCTCATGGGTTCCTGCAATTCGGACCCATTCACTCTCATCCTTGAGAATCTGGGTCTTGGTCTTGTAATTGGGGGTCGTGCGCTTTCCCTGCACCATAACACCAGTGTATATTTCATTTTTCAAAATTCGCCTGACCGCAACATGACTCCATTCAGCAATGGAAGATTTCTTGAAGCTCGTTTCAAAGCTGATACCTTGGGATTGTTTGTATTCCATAGGAGACAGAACGCCGGCCAGATTAAGTCTTTCTGCGATTGCATTGGGGCTGTATCCATCGATCTTCCAACGGAAGATATCACGGACAATGGATGCCGCATAGTTATCGATCAGAAGACGATTCTTGTTCTCCGGGTCCTTCCTGTAACCATAGACGGCGAAGTTGGAGATGCACTCTCCCTGCTGCCGCTTGACCGCCAGGTTGCTTCGGACCTTAATGGAAATGTCACGGCTGTAAGAATCATTGATCAGATTCTTGAACGGGACCAGCAAGCTATCAGAGTGCCCCTGGTTTGCCGTGTCATAGTGATCGTTCACCGCAATGAAGCGCACCCTCAGCTGCGGGAACAGTTTTTCGATATACTTGCCACAATCAATATAGTCTCTGCCAAAACGAGACAGATCCTTGACGATGACACAGTTGATCAGACCCTTTCGGATATCCATCATCATTCTCTGGAAATCCGGTCTGTCAAAATTGGTTCCGGTGTAGCCATCGTCCTTGTATTCTCCAACCAGTGCCATCTCAGGATGACCTGCCAGATAGTTCATCAGCAGCTCTCGCTGATTGTGAATACTGTTGCTTTCGGTTTTTCCGCCGCCGGACAACGAAAAATCGCCATCATCCTTCGACAGGCGAAGATAGATGGCGACCCGATAAGTTTGGTCAATGATTTGATTCATTGCGCCACTCCTTCCTGTATATTGCGAAAGTTCGCATACGCAGCCAGAGTAGTCGCTGATTTTGTCCACGCTCATTATAGCATAGGCCCATTCAAAAAGCCAGTGCTATTTGCTGGCAAATCATCTACCAGACTATCCTTGCATTCTGGCAAGCATATCGCAGAAGTTGTCGGTCAGGGTGCGATCTGTATCGGCAAAGGACACTCTGACCTTCACATCTCCAACCCGGAAGCAATAGGGGTCTTTTACCTGTTCAATATAGGACCTGATCCGTTCTTCAACAGGCAGACTGGTATCGATGTTGACATCCCGGATGTCCACCAGTTCTGAGAGGTCTTTGCTGATTGGTGTTCTCTTCATTCCATCACGCTCCATATGTTTCTGTTGGAGGAAAGTATTTCCTCTCCTTCCTGTTTTTATACTGATAGTTTGATGCCAGCCGGCGCCTGTGGCGAACAGGTCCATAAAAATCTCATCTCCCCGCCTTCACTATGACCGGGCCGCGTATTACGGAAGTACCATTATACCTTTACTGCATCATCGCGTGATGCGGGAGCCACCCGCATATTGGTGCGCCTGATTCTGTTAGGCCGACAGACAGAACGCCGCTCGTCAGCGAAGGGATGTACCGGCTGGACATTATGAAATTTTCAAGGTGCAGGGGTAAAGGGTATATAGATGCCTTCATTAATAAAGAGGCTTTCATTTTTACAAAACCTGTCACCTTCACAGAAAATCAGTACAGTTTTTTGTTCTGCTTTTGCTATGATAATTACAATGGAAATTTGTTGATGTTCAGGGCGATATGAATCAAAAGATATTGGTGTAAGTCCTCATCAAAGATGCCTTGATGATAGGAATATTTCTCAATCAGTGGCCTATAAAGATTGAGAATTGCCTCTAAATCGTCATGCTGACCCGCAATTGCCCCTTGGAGCGTGACAGCAAACTCATTCCTTGTTATGTTTGTTACCACCTTTCCCTAAGTCAGCTCGCAGTTTCCTGAGTGCACGTGATTTTTGAAGATACACATAATTTACGGAGCAGTGCAATTGATGCGAAATCTCCTCCGGGGTCTTTTGCTCTGCGAAAAGTAGGCGAAGAACCTCTCGACGCATCAACGGTAATTCATAAAAAGCGGCTGCCAGTTTTTCTTCTTCAAAATCAAAATCTGTCAGGTTCCTCTCGATGTATGTGAATCGGTCTACCGGATCTGCAATCACTTCTGCTTGTAACTCTTCCAGCGATACGATTATCATTTGTTGACTGTTCTTTTTGATATACTTCAGTTTTGCCCGATATAGTATCTGTTCAAGCCAGCCTGTAAATCTTGCACGCAGTTCGTCTTTATCTTCACAATCTGAATCCGGCAGTTCCTGTGCTATTGTTTTGTTGTTCATGCATCTTCCTCCTCCAATACTTCTGATCTACCAGAGACAGGGGGACGATGATCCGCTTAAATATGTTTGGAAATAGGGGTACAGATTCAAGAAAAACCACCCACCTGCTACTGTAAATAAGGGCTTTAACCTGACATACAGTAACAAGTGAGTGGTCTCACATTGAGTCTCATAATCGGATTTTGATTGTTATTATTCTATTGTTTATTTCTTGGTCTTTGGCTCACCGAAACATCTTTTCTATGGAGCTTTTCGGACTTATTATCAGCTCGAATCCTTCTCTAGTTTTGATTTTTGAATGCGGCAATACACTCTTTTTGCCGATTGGTCAATTCACCTTCGATATTCCGGTAATAGTTGTCTGCCAAACTTCGGTTATTCATGGCATACATACAGACAACCGAAGCAACCTTAAAATCGACATCATATGGCTCAATCTCCAGTCCTGTTATTGCATGGCGCTGAGCAGAAGAGTACAAGTCTTCATTGATTTCACACTGGATAATCGTTTTCAAAAGTTGGAGATACAATCCCTGATAATAGCTAACACGCGGCATGACCCAATGAAGATGTTCTATGCGAGGTAATAAAGATCCTTTGTAAAGGTTGCTTGCCAGTTCAAAAGCAGTAGCCTTAACAGCAAGTGACGAATCCGTTTGGAATTCGACATAGGCTTTTTCAAACCGTTCAAAATCAACAAAAATAATGTACTTCGGATTAATGATAAAACTTCCAGACGATCCTATAACTAAATCCTCCAAACCTACATCCACAAGGAATCGTTTTAATCGATACACTACATTTTTAATGTCACGATACGGATCTGCAACTGCAGATTCTGGCCACAATACATCTGCAAGTTCTCTCAACGGTCGTATGCGTTTCCGATGTAGGAGCAGATAGACAAGTAATTGGTAACATTGATCGGCTGTAATTTTATCTCCATGCAAAGTTCCGTGAGCTCCGCAAATTGTCAGGCCACCAAAAAAGGAAACATAAAGCTCTGTCTCTTGGTAGGTCGTCAACTGCTTCCTGAGCCGTTCTGTACTTGCCTGAAGTTTGATTTCATTCAATTCAGCGACGATAGCATAAGACACCATGAAGGCAAAGCTAGAATTAGTTGCGAATCTGCGTGGGTTATCAACACATACAAATCCAATAGTATACTTTTTTGAAAAAGGAATAGCAAGCTGTGACGATATATTCTGCTTCTTCAATGATTCGTATTCTGCGGGAGAATCATCTTTTATCGCTTCCACATCAGGGATGATCACGGGCTGATTGCTATATATTTGCTGAACCCATCTGGAAAATGTCGATTCCTGCGGATACTGAATATTGACAAGATCAGTTTGCTCCTGTGAGTAGACTTCATAAGTAACTGCTCCAACCATAAGATTACCGTCAAATTCAATGACATATGCACGATCAGCATTGTAGAAGAAGATCAACCGTGATAAAAGGTTATTGATAATTGGGGAGCTATCTGCAATTTCACGCAGGTTCTTTTCGATTGCAAGCATCTGCCGTTTATACTCAACGCCCAATCCTATATGCGCAGATATAGCATTCTTATCCATATCCATCCCGCTTCCTCCTTTTTATCGCACAAATTACGCAAAGGCTACCTAAATGATCAGGTAGCCTCTGGTAATTATGAATTATGCAGGTCTTCAACGATGCTGAGCAGGTTTGACATTGAGCGGCAGGCATCTATCCTCGTTGCAGCAGGCAACCGTTGGAGCCGTTCTTCCATATCTCTCAATATGGATAGCTCCGTTTTGGGCGGCTTGTCCGACAGTAGATGGTCTACGGTAGTATCAAGTGCATCGGCAAGCTTAACTATGATCTCCAAGCTGGGCAGAGATTTCCCGTTTTCAATTTTCCCAATGTAACTGCCGCAGCATCCGCAAGCCTCCGCAAGCTCATCCTGGCTCAGTGCGGCCTCAACCCGATATTTGCGTATATTATGCCCCAAAGACTTAAAATCCACCATAAATCTACTCCTTGTATGAATATTTTACATCTTATCGGCCATGTTTTGAAGAAACTACGAGTCCGATTTCTGGACGCAGAGTAGAGTTTTATAGTTTTGTTATTGTCTGGGGAGATATTATAGGAGCAGCAATCTCAACCAGTTACGCAAGCTTCCATATTCACAACAGAAGCGGAAAATATCTACTATTATACTTTTTCTGTACTAGCGATAAAAGGGGCAGTTTGAAGTTATACTATCCGAACATATCCAAATCAGCAATCATATCAAGAATATCATTACTGACCTGGTTGACAGATTCTGTCGGTACGGTATGGTCGTTTTCATCCAGACGGATGCCCGCGCCTATCATTTCCATTACCAGCCGCCGAACCATATCCTCCAGCTGTTTCTGATCCGGTGCGGCGATGTGGAGCCGTATATCTCCTCGTCCCGACAGGATTTCGGGGTGGTTGGTCATATACTCATTCAAGGCAGCCACAACAACCGGGCTTTTCTTCTTTCCCAGCTGCTCCAGCAGATTTCCTGCTCTCTGCTCCTCGTCCGTATTCATGCCAAATTGTAGGGTGAATCGGAACTTACCGTCCTTGATCATCGAAGCTCACCCCATTTCGCATTTATCCAGCCCGCATAGAAAGCTGAGCCTCGGCCATCGCCTGATAGCCAATGGCATTGGCATTGGGACTCTCTACGAAGGTTGCCTGGGCAACGAGGGGAGATTTTTCCAGATAGGGCCGGAAGAGTGCGCTGCCGCCGCCGATAAACACAGCTGGATTGGATCTGAGATCCACCTGCAGCTCACGGAGCTTGTCCAGGATGCCCTTGGCATACTGCTCAGCGGACTGCCGAATCGTATTCTTTACTTCCTCAGGGAGAATCGTTTCTCTGCCGCAGAGGACAGCATTGATATGCTCCTCCTCAATCAGCATATCGTGACGGACACCGATCAGACGGATGATGTTGTTGTTCATATCGATCACGCCCTTCTCTAAGCTGCGGCAGAAGAGCATATCGGGCTTGCCGCTGCGCAGAAGCAGGACATCCGTGGTGTAGCCACCGATGTCAATCAGGAATACCCGCAGATGGTGATTGAGCTGGCCCTTCCGGGGCGCAATCGCTGCATACGCCTGAGGATAGACGAACACATCCCGGATCATGATAGTGACAGACTTCTCGTTGTAGATGAACTGGATGGTTTCTTCCCGCTTGAAGTACTGGCGGAACTTATCCCGCAGGATTCCATAGTGTTCGGGCGGCAGACCAACCGCCAGATCGATCTTGGCAGTACTGGAGAGTCCACCTGCGTGGACCATCTCCTTGGCGATGGCGAACAGGGTCAGAATAAAGTAGCTCTCGTCCCGGGTCTTATCCCGCTGGTATGCCTGCCGCTGGCCGGACAGCGTCCAGTAACTCCCGTCATACTCCAGAACCTCATCGGCCATGGGAGGGCGAACGGAGTGCCGGGAAAGGCCGGCCACAAAATTGTAATGGACCGTCTTGATGGCAGAGTTGCCGTGGTCAATTGCGATTAACATGAGTGGTTCCTCCTTTAATTGTCTATACTTAATTACACCGCTGCACATACGCATTTGCAACAGCTGTACTTACAAAAATGAGATAAACGCACAAAAAGGACGAAACCCGACTGGGTCCCGTCCTTCTGTCAGATGTCAAAGAGTGCCTTCCTGACGACAATGCCAAACATAATCGTCCAGACCTTTATATTGTGGATCCCACAGGTAGGTGCCGTATTCAATACCAACCTCCGCCAGCATCGCCGCCAGATTGTAGTACCCATCCTTTACATGAGGATTCTTCAGGTAGTCCATGTCAAATACAGTCATGATTCGAGTGGTTCCCTTTGACTGCACATATTCCAGCATCTCCTTCAGATGGGTCAGGGAGTTCACACCGGGGACAGCAATGACCGTCAAGCCCGTCAGGTGGTTGATGATATCCGCTTTGAGCGGGCCTTCTGTGATGAGAACGGTAGGAGCCGGAGGGCCTACGATATGGGTCCAGCATTCTGCCTTGCAGCCATCCTGCTTTCCCACACTGGAGATCCATCGAAACTTACCTTTTTTGATATTATCCCTTCTGACCTGTAACCCCTGGATCTTGCCATTCTGATCTCTTACCGGTACAAGGATACCTCGTTTTTCCTGGATCAGTGTCCAGCTTCCATCCTTATTATGGTAGAAACCCGGAACACCTGCAAGATAGTGACCTTCGGACTGGAGCTGCTTGGCAATGGCTGTATAGCCAACAACCGGCATCGTCTTATAGCCAAACCTCTGAATCTGATCGTCTGTGAGTCCTCTGGACAGGAGGTTCTCATGATGGTCCGACGCCAGAGAAAGCTTGGAAAGTAAAGCCGTATAGGTCTCATGACGCGCATCGATGTCCGTAAGGGGTAATTCAATATCACGCTGAAAGGACTGGGTAATGGTGCGCCTCTCCCGCTTCCCTTTGATGCCATCATGCTGAGAACCACCGTCCTTCAGGCCAAGTCGTTCCAACAGCAGACTGCGCACATTTTGCCGATCCACGCCGGCATAATAGGCATACAGATCAAATACACCGCCGGAGAAATGACACCGGGGACAGCAGAACACATCTTTTTGCAGATTGATGTTCAAATGCTTTTTCCGTGGATTATCATCGCAGCAGGGGCAGCTGATATTGTATACGGTTTTGCCGTTCGTTGGACCGGGGATGCCGATCAGCGGGATAATATCCGAGATATGTATTTCGACCATGCGACCTCCTTTCCGGAGGATGCATTACGCATCCCCCGGATGAATTGCGGCTTATGCAGATGCCTGTTCAAGGGAGTAGTTACAGATGAACTCTGCTGCAGCTTTGATCTGCGGGTCACCATTGTAGCTGTTGGCCAGCCACTTGATGGCACGGGGATCCTGATTGAGAACCTCGCCCAGCGTCTTACCGAAATGCTTCTTGATGGGACTGACAACAGCGCAGGCTTTCTCAAACTGCTGCTCCGGTGTCAGTTCCACAACCGGTTCAGGTGCGGGCAAGGCCGCAGGAGTGACGGAAGCATCGTTCTCGATCTGGGAGCCAATCTGATCCACGGGAGGTGCTGCAGGAAGAGTGACTCCTGTTCCCAACTCATCGGGAACCTGATTCTCCATATCATCGCCCGCAGCACCAAACTGGAGGCCGAAGCCGGCATTGCGCAGGGCAATACCCACAGCTGCCGTCTGCGCCCATTCCCGGGGAGAAACAGTGGGTTTCAGAGGATCATACTTACGGGATGCGGTGGCTTCTGCCAGATAGCATTCCACCGGGTCCTTGTAGCTGACATAGATTCTTGCGGTGGCGACAAAGTAGTCCTTCACACCTTCAACAGAGATTGCAATTTTGCCCTCCGGATGCTTCAGACGGAACCATGCCAGCTGCGCCATAACAGGAAGACGCTTCCGCTTCTCCTGGGTGGTGAGATCGATGTACTCCACCGCCAGCGCAGAGGGATCAAAGCCTTCCACCTTGTTGATGGTGTTCAGGACAGAATACTGAGAACCGGGATTGCTTGCCTGATTCATAATGATACCTCCAGATCAAAACGGAATATAGGTGTAACGGTACTGAAGCCACGCAGGCAGGACCGTATTGATCATCCTGCTGACAGCGTCCCGATATGCCTCAGGGCTGGTCGGTGCGAAGCTCTGGAACTGCTTGCGGAAACTGCCAACGACAGTCTCCAGATTGCCCAGAGCGGTTTCACGCTGATTCTTCAGCTTCTCGTCCGCCGGGATACCAAACTGCCGTTCCTGAAGCAGGCAGATAAAGAGGGCATCCACGACCTGATAATGAAAGCACATGGCGTTCAGGTCAGCAGAAACCGGTGCCGTTTTGACAAAGCCCATGCAGCTCTCCAGCACGGAGATGCGGTACATAAGCTCCTGGTAGCCCAGAAGCTTGTCCACTGTAAAGCTGCCGTCTGCCATTTTGGCATTGAGCTGCTGCTTGGCCTGGTAGTACTGGTCCAATGTAGTCATAATCGTAAATTCCTTTCTACTCAATGAAGTCTTGGATTCTTTGCGCCAAACGGGTTCCACGCTGATCCGCCTTGGTATTGCGAATCGCACGGCACAGTGCTTTCCGTTCACCGACGATGATGAGACGAAGTCTGGCGCGGGTGATAGCCGTATAGACGATGGCACGAATGAGCATGATCGCATGGGCGCATTGCAGGTTCATGATGACAGATTTGTACTGGGCACCCTGAGATTTGTGTACTGTGGAAGCATAACCGAGATCCAGCATTCGCAGCTGCTCGTTTTCATACTCCATGATCCGGCCATCTCCGAAATCAACCACCACTGTTGCCTCGTTTTCCGGGCCAGTGATGGATCGGATATAGCCCACATCTCCGTTGTTGACCTGCTCGTAGTTTTTGATCTGCATAACCTTATCGCCTAGGCGAAAGCGCAGCTGTCCGAAAACAGCCTCGGTTTTGCCGGGAGCCGGAGGATTTACCAGGGCCTGCAGTCGGGCATTCATCGCATCCACGGAAGTGTCCGTCTTGTGACGGAACGGTGTCAGAAATGCAACACCATCCACTCCGTATTTGTGAACCTCCTGCATATACAGCTCCTCGATCATCTCAGCAGAGTCGGCTAGGTCATTGGAGTCGAAGAACATAAAGTCCGGCCCATACTCCATACTCAGATTTCCATGCTTAATCAGCCGTGCATTGGTGGCAATGCGGCTGCCTGCACTCTGACGAAAAACATGATCCAAGCGGACAACGGGGACGACGCCGCTTCTGATGATCTCCTTCAGGACTGCACCAGGACCCACAGAGGGGAGCTGGTCAGCATCGCCAACCAGAACCAGTCTAGCATGGGGCGGAACTGCAGCAAACAGGCGCTCCGCCAGATATGCGTCCATCATGGACACCTCATCTACGAGAATCAGATCTGCATTCAATGTCCCAGCTTCGGTCAGGGAGCCGTCTGCCGTGGCCTTGATACACAAAGCCTTATGAATGGTAGAGGATGGCAATCCGGAGGATTCTTTCATGCGCTGAGCTGCCTGACCCGTGGGGGCACAGCAGATGATCTCCGCTTCAGGATATTTATCCCGATACAGATCCAGCAACGCCCGCTGTACTGCGGTTTTTCCCGTGCCGGGGCCGCCGGTGATCACACAAAACTTGTTGGTAAGTGCCATTTTTATGGCCTCCCGCTGTTCCGGTGCCAGCTTGATCTTCAGCTTGCGTTCCTCCGCAGTGATCGACAGATCCAGATTTCCGTACGGTTCCACCGTGCTTTGCACCAACTGGGTAATGTGAAAAGCAATGTTATTTTCCACGGTCGCTGCAGCATTACGGTAGACATACTGGTCATAGCACACCAACCGGTTTTCCTGAACCAGTCTGAAGGCTCTGCCGGCCGCCATATCCTCCGTGATTTCCGGTGTCTCCAACATACGGATGCACCGTCTCAGAAAATCATGCTTTTCCAGACACATGTGGCCCTGGCCTTCTGCTTCTGACATGGTGTACATCAGTGCTTCGTCGACCCGTTCCGGGGATACCGACGGGATTCCCAGACTCATCGCCAGCTTATCTGCTGTCTTAAAGGCGATACCCGCCAGCTCTACCAAGCGATAGGGATGCTTGCGGACGATCTCCAATGTCTCATTCCCATACTCACGATAGATCTGGATTGCTCTATGGGCAGTCACACCATGCGGTGCCAGGAAGGCGATCACATCCCGGGCACCGCGGGAAGCCAGATAGGAATCTCTGATTTTTCGGAGCTTCTTCTCACTGATTCCCCGAACAGACATGAGTTTCTCAGGTTCATGGTCAAGTACCTCCAAGGTATCCTGACCAAACGCATCATAGATTTTCTCTGCGATACGCTGACCGACACCCTTGATTTGCCCGGAGGCGAGATAGCCAATGATTCCTTCCCTGGTATGGGCGATGACCTCCTCGTAGCTCTCTACCTCGAACTGCAGACCGTGCTTGGGATGCTTGATCCAATGGCCCTTCAGGCGATAGCGGAGCTTATCGGAAGTGGGCAGGCAATAGCCAACTGCCTTGATCTGGCTCATCATATCGCCTGCGGAATCTCGAACAATCTCGCAGGGACGATAGACGGCGATCATATACTCGACAGTGGACGCATTTGCTGTTTTCGGGTAGAGGAGCTTATCAAATTGACACAGCACTTACTTTCTCCTTTCCTGTGTAGTCGAAAGCAGAGCAGCCTGACCGATACCGTTGCCAGTCAAGCTGCCCTGCTCCTTATTCAAATCGGTTGTACCGAGACTTTTACCTTCCGGCTGGTCGACACATTCAGGACATCAGCATACACGGTGGGATACTTTGTCTTCAGTGCCTTGGAATCAGGCCGTTTGGTAGACTTTGTCACGAAATCGATGAGGAGCTTATCCGTAGTAGTCGTCAGGATACCATGTTCATGGGCCTTCATGATTTCGGCAATTCGCACGGAATGTGCCTCAATCTCCTTTTCATAATGTTTTTTGTCGGCATCGCATTCCCTGATTTTCCCCTGCAGCATAGCAATCTGCCTAAGCGGGTGCTCATACTTGGCAGGAAACTCAATGGTAGGGAGGCCGGATTGGCTATCGCCATAGATTCTTGCAAGAGACTCCATAGCAAGCTTAGGTGCAACACCGCTCATGGTGGGCGGAACATCATGCTCCAGGCTCCAGATCCACTCGTCCAGCCGCTCAAAGATCATCGCTTCCTTCGCCAGGTCACGCTCGATCTCAGGCATAGCCAGATCGTTTTCCGGATTATTTCCCCAGATGCAAGAGAAAGCACCGTGCTGAACATCTGCCACAGCCAGATAAAAGCGGAGCTGCATCTCGTAATAAAGAGGAATGGAACCATCCGCCCAGCTGTCAGCTTTATGAAAAGTGCAGCTCTTACACTCGAGGATTCCACTTTCACCATCGCTGCCACGCTCATACCTCCGGTCGAAATTGGCCAGAGCATAAGGATGGTCTGCATGCTGGTAAAGCCCGGTATCCTCGTAGACAAAGTTACCGCTTTTCTTCGCATACCAGTGGGCTGCGATCGGCTCAAGTAGGTGACCCATTTCCAGCTGATCGGCATTATCCTTGGGCTTCGGCTTCATGCGGCCTTTTTTGATCATCCACAGCTCCAGAGGCGTAGTCCAGGGCGAGACACCAAAAATGGCTGCCACATCACTTCCACCTATGGTATAGGGGATATCACCCTTCGGCCCGTGCATTCTGCACTCAAGCCAGCGGTCGTTGCTCATCCCTGCGGTATCGCAGAGCATGATCGGTGCTGCCATTACCAACTCACCGCCTTCGCCAGATCGAAGTCGCTCCACTTCAGGGACAGGGCGCGGGCCATGTTTTCCTCCACGACGAGCATCTTCGCTTCCGGGGTATGGTGGACCTTCATCAGGTAGGGAATTTCCTGCATGGCCATGAACACATCATGGGCGCTGGCAGGACCGCCACCGTAGGCCATCTCATACATAGCAATGGCTTCCAGAGATTCCTTCTTGGGCAGAGACAACTTCTTGCAGATTCTGGTCATGGCATTTCCGGGATACTCCAGCTCAACCGACAGCAGACTCTGAAGCTTTGCGACGGAATCGCAGAACTGGGCAAACAGCTGATCCAGCGCATCACCGAAGTCGGATACCTTCTTCTGATGCCGGTGATCCACTGCGATACAGCTGCCGATGTGAATCGGATGCTGCGTGCCCATCAGCATGGCGGAAACTTTTGCCGATGCCAACCCCGTATCGGAAGTCAGGAAGCGGATGCCGGGAACCAATCTGCTGGCCATAGCGGTCTTGCCGTAATACCGGAGGCTCTGATCATAAGTGCCCAGCAGTTCCTCCTTCTGGTCCGGGAAGATCCAGTTGCCACTGGTGAAGGAGTGGTCGCTGTAGCCACCCTCAAACCGGAAGCCAGGGAAGCGCTCACCCATCTTTTTCTCCAGCACAAGCAGAAGCTCATCCATAGGAAGCACGGAATAGTCCTTCACATCGCCGGAGTGAGCGGCAGAGACCTTCTCATCCCGGATTAGGAGGAGAGCATCGGAAGTCTGGACGGCCAGGCATGCGTTCAGCACACTTGCCAGATCCTTACGGCTGAGCTTGGGCAGAGAGGTGCCGCCGATCTTCGCACGATCAAGCAGCGTTTTGTAGGCCGTGGTACGGACAGGATAGATTTTCCCGTCCACCCGCAGTGCGAGGCCGAGTTTTTCGACAGTATCTGCCACAGCGTCCGCACTGATGCCGGCTGCAAACGCAGCGGGATTGCCGCACAGCACAGAGGACGCATCCAGAGGCTCCACATGAAGGTCTTTAACCTTACAGCGGTGCCAGTTGGATTCCTTGCTCAATGTCTTGTGGTAATCGAGCATGGACGGGTAGGTGTCAAAGGTGGTTGCGTAGTTGTCTTGACAGGGTAACATATTGCTTGCTCCTTTCGTTTGTTTGGCGGAAACCGCCAGAAATGACAAAAGCCAGCAATCCCCCGGGAGACAGAGGACTACTGGCTAGTGTTGATATAATGAAGATGACAAAAATAAAAAGTGCCATTTGCGAAAAAGGACGCAAATAGCACTTGTGAAAACTCGGATACTGTGTTTGCTCGCGCAAAACTCGGATACTGTAGTATGGCAATTATAGCACATGACGCTTTGATAGTCAATTGCTGTATCAACGGGGAAAGTGGTAATCCTTTTGTTCTATATGTAGGAGGACAACCTTTCGGTTGCCCTCCCGGAAGACCATTTACTTCAAAAATCGTTTGATGACTGCGGTCAGTTTCACAGGGAGCTGGTTCAGATCTGTGATATCAAGATAGGAATCGCCATAGATCCGCTCGATATTTTGCCTATCGTCTCCGATTGCTGCAGCAACGAACAGGATTCCCTTGCGCTTGTATTCCTGTTTGATACCACGGAGATCTTCTTCTGCAGCTGTGCCGCTGTACCCGCTTGCTGCAGGCTGCCCGTCGGATACCAGAATGAGCAGGCGAACCTCCTCTGTCCGCTTCGAGAGCTGTTCCGCAACAAAGCGCAGCGCAGCACCGTCCCGATTGCTGTTTCTGGCAGCAATATCCATGAGACGATACTTATCATCCCGGTCGATGCTGTCAAACTCTGCATAGGAGTAGAGGTCAACCTCGCTTCCCCAACCCGTGGAATGGCCATATACCATGATCGGAATATTCAGGGACTGGCAAAAATCGTAGAGAATAATGGCTGCCGCTCTGGCATAGGTACTGCGATCACTGCAGCTCATGGAGCCAGACTCGTCGAGGAGTAAACCGACAGAGATCTTCGGAATCTCATTGGGCAGGGTATTCTTGTAGAATACCTTCCCATCGTTCCTGCACAGCGCATGGGCATCCAAACGGCGGCCCATGACCAGACCGGTCTGCTTACCGCCCCGCTGCTGATCCTTCAGCCGCTGCACCAGACTGCGCTGGAGCTGCCTGGAGATATTCAGCAGGGGAGTGCTGATCGCATGGTACTGTTCCTGGAGTTGGTCATCCACCTCGGCGATTCTATGCACACGGATGTCAACACCGCTGTGGATATCTCCATAGGAAATGCTCTGGGCAGCTTCGTTCAGTTCCTTCAGGCGTTCTGACTCAAGCTGCTTCGTAGCGGCTTTCTCAGCCATCTGGTCCAGCATCCGCTCAATGTCAGAAGCAGCATTCTCATTCATTTCCCGCTGGTACTCATCATCGTACTCCGTGGAACCGCCGACGGGCGCAGATACCGAATCAGTCTGATGCTCAGGGATCCGGCCTCCTTCATGATCTGTGGTTTCCTGCTTACTGGAAGTGCCGCCAGCACTGTCCAGCGGGGCGCCTACATCATCCGCAGCGGAACCATCCTCTGAGTCAGTCTGGGTAGGAGCAGGCACCTCAGGGGATTCTTCCTCTTCGGTGGCACTTGCCCCAGACTCATCCGTTTTTTCCTCATCGTTCCCAGACTGGTTCTGCCGGGCCAATGCCTGCGTGCGCCCACGGGCAGCGGCACGGGATGCAGGACTTTTCCATGCTTCAGAGCCTGCAACAGGCTTACCGGAGCCAGAGCTCTCAGCAGATGCTCCAGAAATAGCCTGCAACAGTCCAGAAAGAACTTCTCCCGTCGTGCCGCCAGAGCCAGCGGCTACTGCATCCTCGTATCGCTTCTTGCACAGTTCGATGTAGTCCTCGATATGATGCCAGCATCGGATCATTATCAGACTGACGATCTTCCAGCGTTGCTTTGCAGATGTCGTTGTAATCGCTTCATCCAGCTGGGGGATCAGCTGAAACACCGTCTGGATGCGTTCATCGCTCAGCGGCGTATCATCATACTTGATCTCGCCGAACAGGGCATAGGAGAGCATGATTTGCAAAATCGATTGGAAGATATGACCGGAGCCATCGTCCTCCCGTTCAATCAGCTGCGTCACGGTACCCATGTCCTGGAACTGACGATCCCGCATGACAGACAGATTGTAGCCCAGAACGCCAGGAAACTCTGACAGAATCCGATTCTCAATGTACCCATCCTCCAAGACATTTGCAATGAAGGATGCAATCTGCATCGCAAGCTTCAGATTCTGCGGATCCAGTTTGACATACTCCCAGAAGTCCCGCTCATTGGCCGTATCCCGGGAGGTCTTCAGATCCGGCGGAGCAGGATACCACTTGTATTTGGACAGGTAGTTCATGTAGGTCTGCTTGGCCAGAAAATCCGTATACAGCACGTGGCCCAGCTCATGGGCAAACAGGCCTGATACCATCTCATACCGTTCCATGCGTCCCCTGGTCTTTGTTACCCAGGGGTGACCCGCATTGATCACAATGGAGGTGTTATTGGTGCTGGCAGCGTTGCCATCTTTGGGGTCCCAATAGATATTGACATGAACACGACGGTCATACCGATACCGCTTGGACTGTGCTGCCGCCACATCCTCATAGTGGCCTGCCAGGATTCGGGAGGTGAAGAACTGCTTGTCTGTGATCTTGCTTCGCTTTTCATTGAGAAGCTGCTTCACCCGCTTGTGACTCACTCTTGCCATAGGAAACCTCCTCACGAAGCCTTACGGCGCTTCGGAGCAAAAATGGGTTCCAGAATCGTAGTCTTCAGTGTCTCCCGATCCTCCTCGTCAGAGGTGGCCTTGCTGAGGATGGTGCAGAGCGCAGATCGGTAAGGATCCCCGGTAATCTCCGTGCTGGTGATCCAGTCGATGAGACTTCTCATACCACAGGTGCCATCGGTGATACCGTTCTTGCGCATGTACTCCGCCATATCGTTGACGACCTGGACCATCTGGGAAACCTGATACTCATCCGTTGCACCTGTGACTGCCATAGCTCGCTGGGCCATGACCTCAGGACTGGGAAGCTCGATGTCCTCCACCAGACTCATTCTGTCCACGACGGACTGATTCAGGGACCGGCAGCCTTCATAGGTGATATTCGTGGTAACGACAACCACCGTATCAGGGTGCCGCTGGATAATCTCACCGGTGGGAAGCGTGATAGAGCCGGTCTGCTCCAGAAGGGAGTTCAGGCCCACCAGAACACCGGGCTGGGTGATGACTGTCGGCTCCTGCAGCTCAACCAAATACCCGTTCTTCAGAGCCTTGATAAAATCAGTCTCCACATAGGTATAGGTCTGTCCGGAGGTGGACTCCTTCTCGGCCGGTTTCGTCAATGCCTTGATCTTCTCCGTAACCATATCCATGACCACCGCCATGCAGTCCCGGGAAGAGGCATCCTCGTTCTCCACGCCCGTCAGCCGATGAAAAACACCAGCAGGGTCATAGTCCATATCGTCCAGATCAGGGAGATTCATCAGCTTTGCCACATTGGCATAGTTGATGCCGCCCATAGACTGAAGGATTTCCCGTTGCTTATCCAGTTCTTCGTCGCCCGTAGACATGAAATCCGTTTTAGGGAAGACCATTCCCACGAAATCGAACACCTCCGTAGATGCGGAGCAGGTATATTTCATATAGGGCAGGTTCAGTCCAGCAGCAATCGCTCTGGCACCCTGGGTCTTACCCGTTCCGGCAGGACCCCGCAGCAGGAAGTTCCGCATCTGCATGGGTTTTCCCGTGGTCGTCTGAGCGTGTTTGCAAATCTCCACCACCTCGTCGGGGATGATATACCACTCCTCCAGCTTGGGAACCAGAGCCGTTTCCATGACAGAGAGCTTCCGGCCGCCCGTCAGCTGGTATTTGCCGACAAAGTCCTTGTGGTCAATGGCATCCTTGGAAACCGTAACCGTGACCTTTCCCGTCTGGGCGAAGATGGTAAACTCGCCTGCCAGAACCGAGTTGGGCGTATACACACCTGCCAACAGATGACTCTGAGAAACCCGGAGTAGGTTCCCCGACTTATCCAGCGTGACATTGATATGAGCCGGACAGGTATCGTCCTTGATCCGGCGGTACGCATTGTCGCAGAGAACGGCCATGGAGTCCGTAGCCTTTTTCAGATCCGGATAGCCCGTATTACGCTGGTCAAAATAGGTCTGGAACTGTTCTTCAAATTCCTCGTCCTTCAGCAGCAGCGGCATCAGGGCCATCATAACGGCAGCACCATCACGCTCACTCTGGTGGAGCTTGTAGTTCTCGATGGCTTCCGTGTTCTTATCGTACACACTGGCCATAATCGCACCGGAACCGCTGTCAAACACGACCAGATGGAACAGCTCCGGTCCTGCAGCAGACTTGTACTCTGCCACAGTACGGTGGTCGATGGAGCCAACGGCACCCTCACCATTGCCGGACATGCAATCACAGACAGCATGAACAGCCTTGATCACAGTACAGCACAAAGTGGCCTCCGTTCCGCTGCCGTACTTGGAGGAGAGCTTCACCTTCTTGTTTGACAGCTTATCGAACGGAGCCGGTAAGGATCTGGAGTAGTTAAAGAGGTTACCAATAGAAACACTCATAAGATAATTTCCTTTCTGCAGTATTACTGCTCAAATTCAATTATGATGCCCTCATCACAGCATTGTGCGCCGTGAAGGTCGTTGCGAATCAGCTCTTTGCATATCTCCTCCCAGCTTTCGGAGACGGGCAGTTCCGAGGCAGGGATCAGATACTCCGTGAATCCTTCACCGATTGCTTCATTACAGCGGTCATTCAGCTCCATTACATGAGCTTCTACCCACTGGAAGGCAATCAGGCCATAGTTCTCAGGGATCTCGTCGTCCACAGGAGGTGTTGCCGGAGGTGCCGGTTCCGGGGCATCTTCCGAGGGCGGCACAGGATCATTGCTTTCCTTTTTTTCATCCGCAAAAGATACATCGAATACTTGCAGGTTCCGAATCACCACATGGCCTCGCCGGTATCCACCCGCCTTGTTCAGCAGGACATAAACCGGATTTCCAGCGATAATATCTTCCTTTGCACAGGGATTCTCCCAGATCCATCTGACGTCGGGATATTTCTCCTGAAGGATCTGCGTGATTCTGCGCTGAATGATAAAGTAAGCCATATCCTCCATATCCAGTTCCGTGGGAGGCACTGCCGAGGGAGGCAACGCTTCCAACGGTTTCACAGGCTCAACCTTCTTTGAAGACAGGAACAGCAGCCTCAGAGCAGCAACGAATATCCCCAGAATCATTAGAAGAAGGATAGGCCACAGGCGAATGATAAAAGTCAGCAGCGCAATCTGTAGCAAAACCATCATCGCTTCATAGGCCATGTGTCGTTGTTTGTTTTTATCGTTCATGTAGATACTCCTTTTCGGGCAACAAAAAACGCACATGAGTTTCCGCAGAAGATACCCATGTGCGTTTTTGCGCCCTATTCATTTGTGATGCAGCTCCTTCCGCCGGTTACAGGTTGAAGAAATTGTTGCCGCCGCCAAAGCCCTCGTAGCCCATGAAGTTGCCGGGCATCTGGTGGCCGCCAGCGGCATCCGTTGCAGAGGCAGGATTCGTTGCTGCAGGAGCAGATGCCCCCTTGCCAGTATTGGGCTTCTGGCCATCGCCGGTGCGCTTACCGCCGCCGCTGAACTCCAGCTCATCCAGAATGATGACAGGCATGCTGCGCTTCTCGTGGGACTCCTCATCCTCCCAGACATCCTCATCGTAGCGGCCGCTCAGGCTGATGAAGGAACCTTCTTTGAGACCCATCTTGCGGATGCGATCAACCAGGCTGGCATCAAAGCACTTGATGGTCAGGTTGATCCAGCGGTGGTTATCCTTGGCACGGGGGTCGTAGACCTTCTGGCCCACACGGAAACGAACGAAATCGCCCTTGTCGGAGAACTTGAGGGCAGGGGAGTTCTGGTAGCCCTGGGAGACCACCACATTGGATGCGAAGATTTTTAACATTGTTGACTCCTTTCTGCAGGATTTTCCTGCAACGAAAAATGATATATTTCAACCTGCTGATGCAGGCGGAAACCGAGGGGACAAACAAAAAAGAGCTATTTGCGAAAAGGACGCAAATAGCTCTTATGAAAACTCGGATACTGTGTTTGCTCGCGCAAAACTCGGATACTGTAGTGTAGAAATTATAGCATGGTGTTCGCTATTAGTCAATCCCGATTCTGTCGCTGACCTTTTTTCCGGTTGTCCCTTTTGTGACTGCCAGAATGCTGCATATCACCATACGCCCATCGGTTTCATAAATGGGTGTGTTTTCTGCTACATAGACCGTGACAGCATCTCCTATTGTGAGATTCTTTATCACCACCGGAGTGATGATTTCTATATCATGGTCATCGCTCAGGATATAAACCGCACGGATATGCCTGCGGTAACGAGATTGCTCTATCCCGGTGCAGGTACCCTCGATTACCACATATTTATGGCAAACACATTTTTCCCACAGTACCCAGCCGCTCACCAGGCACGCAATAGTAAAAAGGATACATGGTACGATCAAATTCCAATCAGGTATAAAGAAGCAGCTCGCCATCAGTATAATCATGCTCAGGATGCCACCTAAAAACCATATCAGTAGTTGCTTCTGTAGTGCCGATGGTATCTTCAGGAACTTCGCTTTCATACACAGCCCCATTTCACAGTAGTACGATGCGCTGTTTCTTCAGCAGACTAAGGACAATCCTGACGGTATCCCTCTGCGATGCAGCAGCTTCCATCTGGTTCTCCAAAATGTTGTCGCAGATTGTTTCTCTGGTATAGATCGTATGCACCAGAGCATGGATGTTCTCTTTTCCCAGCAGTTCCTCACGTAGTTCAATACCACGATCCATCAGGAAGGTCAATTCTGCCATACTGAGAACCAGACCGGCCTCTCTGAGCCACCGCAGAGCCGCTCTCTCCCGTTTCCGCAGCCCCCAATAGGGGTGTTTCCGATCCGCAGGAACCAGTGTGCAGTGGTTAAGGGTGCGATATTCTTCTGCATCAGCAGGACCATCGGCAAGGATTGCCAGACCCATTTTCACCAGTTGATCCAGCGCCTTCCGCTCTTTGGGCTTTTCAGCAATGGCAAAACCCATTCGCCCATTGAGCCACAATGTGGCAAGCTCTCCTGTAAGCTGAAAACAATTGCCACACCTGCAGACCTCCAGAATATACTCCGTGCCCTCAGTTACTACGGCACCAATAGAGATGTATTTCATAATATGCCCCTTTCGCAATTGTATTTACTCAATTACACGATTTGGACATAGAAAGTGCAACACTCAAAGCACATACAGCATAGAGACACAGAGGCCGATAATCAGAACAACCGCAATACAGAGCAGGATAATGTCCCTGATGAGGCGCTTGTCCACTCCCTCTTCAATCCGATCTGCATCCGGCGGCAATACATCGTCGTAATAGCCGTCATATCCTTCATCCACTGCTTCGCCCACTACTTCCATGATTGGGAGTTTCTCTTTTTTCTTTATATACTTCCTCCTCTTCTTCCCGCATACTGGACACACAACAACATCTTGTTCCGGCAGCTCTGAACCGCAATTCCGACAAGTCATCGAATATCTTCCTCTCAACATAAAATAAAACTGGATCCTCTTGCGAAGACCCAGTTTCTCATGGTGTGAGTATATCATGGTTCCATTCCCTAGTCACTAGCAAAGACCTGCCAGCTTTGTGCCAGCCTTTTGCCATGATTCACGTAGCTTCAAACAAATACATCTTAATAGAAATGTAATATGCGCCTCATGGTACAATAGTCGCAGAGAAAGCACTGAAATAGATATGTAAAATGGGTTTAGAACCAAAAGTCTGAAGATATCAGGGGGGGATTCGATAACTTAATTGCATTGTGCATTTTGCAGCACGCCCGTTAATGAATGATGAATAATTATGGTGTTTCCTGAAGAAAATAAATAAGGTATATGTTAAACCTGAACTTGGTCAATTTGGCGGTGAATCAAGGCCCCCTTTGACAACAAGGGCGGCGTTGCTCAGAAACCTTCAAATCCAATATGTTTACATTACACAAGAACAAATCTGCAAACGGCCTATTCTTCCCTATGACACTTCCTCAACTAACTAAAGCGGAGCGCCAAGACGCTCCGCTTTAGAATTTGTTCACCAAGAGAAATCTCCAGTATCGTAATAATCAATTCCCTTCTGGACGGCACTGGTATCTGCAACATTATCGCAATAAGAACCAGAACACTCTGTATAAATCTGATATGCAGTGTTTGCTAAAGCTTCAGTCAGTGTATTCTGCACACAAATAGGAGAGAAGGACTGTATCGATCCATCAGCGCAAGTAAAGGTGATGCTTTTCGAAGGGATTCTACCAATCAACCCTACAACATTGACCGTGCCACCACCGTAAAGCAGCGCCTTGTCGCTAAAACCAACTGCACGACCTAAGAAGCCGAAATGAATGTTTCCAAGCTCTTCGGCCGTCATATTGTAGAAAGAACCATTAATCTTCACGGAATAAGGAATATTCTTTCCACCGGGATCGAGCCATTCCTTGTAATCAGCAGCGCCTTCAGGTTTCACCAGGTTATAGAACTCAAGCGCCTGCATAGCAACGTCATCTCTCGCCGTAATCTTCTGATAGTTCTGCACACAAAGAGTCATGAAGTCTAAATAGACATTGTCGATGTAAACATAGGCGTTTTCGCCATAGAGCTTAAACCAAATGTTACCATATTGGTTCCGCAGAATACAGCCCAGATCAATACGTACATCCTTTTGGCTAATAGTCCGAACTTTGGTGGAATTCTTAGTTGGCTGACTCCATACAGGTACGTTATCCTTGGCGGTATAAAACGTAATCGCCGAAGTAAAGTCATGCGTTCGAAGATGATTGCATTTCTTGCAGACATCATACTTGTAAACGTGTTCACACTGAGCAGCTGCTGCATGGGTTGGTAACACAAGGAAAACAAGCACGAGCGCCAGCAGAAAAGCTACCACGTTTTTCTTTTGTTTATACAAAAGTAATACCTCCTTGTTTTGATTTGGTGCACAAACCTACGCATTCCGAAGCAGAAGATTCCTCTGACAGTATTTGATGATGGAGCGGCAGAGCTTTATTATTATACCATACCCCCACCCCGGCCGTCCATAAATAAACTGTAAAGAATCCGAAGGGCAACACAAATTTTTCACAAGAATTCCCAATTTGCCGTACATCTGCAAAACTTGCAGCCGCGCACTGCGCCGCCGAAGACGGCGCAGTGCGCTTAAGTTGATGACATTGACTACATCAGCACTACCCCTTCAATTGACACCCCCGCCCTAGAGGTTGGTCTGAATCGGCATATAGTGATAAGATCGATACACATCTCGCTTGAAGATATCCTCTGAGCGGTTTATGTAATGCAAAATCTTTCTAACTCTACTCTGTCCCGGCTCATTCACATCATCTGGCCACAGTCCGTTGATTGCCACAGTACTCACTGTGAACCAATATGGTTCTGCTCCAGAATGAATGCACCTTTTGCAATACGAAAAGGTGAACGGCCCCATGGATGAGCAACGAAGATAGACTGTTCCGCTCGCACCGCAAACATCACATCTTCCTGTATGAGCGCAGTGATCCATTGCCGTGATCTGCTCCTTCCTATCCGATTCTACATAGAACATGCCCTAGTTTTGTTTATTTCAAAACAAGGACGATGAGGAGTAGTCAGGCGCAGGATTTTGTGCGTAAAACATAGGTGTCGCTTGTTTCACTGCTACAGTCTGCTGACATTCCACTGTGCGATCCGTATAGATCTGCGCCTGATACCACGCTGCCAACCATGCTTCATAATGAGTCTTGGTTGACAGGAGCAGCTCGGCCAGAGCCTCCCAGGTCATGCTGATAGACACATGATTTTCCGGGTTCTTGCCGAACCGGGGAACAATCAGACCTTTGGCATCCTTGTCGCCGGGACCGCTGTCCGCAATAAACAAGAAGTCAGATTTCTGACCTGCCAGGAGCTTGGCCACTCTGGACAGACTTTTTCCGTCTGCCCTGGCCTTTCCGTACTGACGAAGCCTCTCAGCCGATGTTCCGCCCAGCCATTCCTGAATCGGTTTGTTTGTGCCGCTCTTCTTCCTCTCCTGCCAGATAAACCGAAGCTCACCGCAGGAGAGCTTCCTGCACAACTCCAATAACTCCGGGATACTGATGTAAATATGAACGCAATTGGTTTGACGCTGACCTGCCGGCTTTGTCAAATCATAGGCCGCAAACACAAGGTGTGCTTTCTCCCGATCAAAGGCATCAGAAAGACTCTCTACAAAGCAATTCTTTGCATCCTTACGGATAATCTGCTGGGAATTACGCTCTTGCTGCATGCTGCACCGCCTTCTCGAGTATTGGAATAATACATTCAATCTCGTTAGAATATTTATCTCTGCACATTGTTGATATCCTCCATAGTATATGCGGCACCAGAAAGAATCTGGTGCCGTATTTTTTCGATGTCTTAAAAATTAGTCTGCCATTCTGGCAAGAACTTCAAGAAGCTTCTCCTGATTACGCAGATACTGATCCAAAAAAGGTTCCTCCAGATCATACTCTGAATACAGGAAACGATGGAAGTGAATTGCCGCCGTAGTTCTTCTTTTCTCAGGAATCCGTTTGAGGAGACTGACAACGAGTGGTGCCCGGGAGTAATCGGCCTGGAGAAACACACGGTCTTCCTTAGGGAAGTGCTTTTTCATCCACGAACGAGTTTCAACAACCGGTCCCCGAAAATGATGCGTGCGTTCCAGACTATACAGATATCTGTGTTCTCCAGATGCAGTCGGTTCCACCATGAAGGGATACACCCTGCAAGCCCGGGGCTTTGCTGCATGGATCGCACATCGGTTGTCCTTTAGGAAGATACAGTCATCATCTGGTCCTACCGTTTTGAGGAAATACACGAAGTATCCGCACTCATCGATCATAGCAGGCTCTGCATACTGCACCAAGAACTGATCGGTACAGAAGATTTCCTCTCCGGACTCCATCAGGTACTTCGTAATCCGGAAAGCATCCCGGCTATCCACCGGAACCGTCTGCTTCACATGGCGGCAGCATTCAGCGCATCCCGTGCATTTGAAACGAATTTTGGTGGACGGTGTAACCCTTACGGCATCTTTGATCTCAGGCTCCATATACGGCCTCCTTTCTTTCCAGAAAAGACAGGAAGTACGAGAGTGTCTCCGTCATTTCGTCCGCTCGCTGCTTCCAATCGTTCAGGAAGCAGCGAATTTCGGCAGCATCACACAGCCGGGCACTTTCCTTTACGAAAGACTCATGGTTAATACAATCGATTTCATCGTAGGAAATCGCCATGATACCCTCCCGAACCAGCACAAAATAGCAACCATTATACCGACCATCCGTGAAAGGATACATCCAGTACAGCGGAGTCCCATGTTCTGTTTGATACTCCTCACACAGCTCTGTGAGGTCTGAAAAGGTACCCCATGCTCCGAACAGTTTCTCTACAAAGGTATTCATAGGAATCAGTTTGCTGCAATCAATAACCTTGGAGTCTACATAGAGAACATTCCGATCTATAGCAGGAAGCTGCACATTTTCCGGAAAGTGCCCCAGTATATACAGACCATCATCCGACACAAATTCGGTGGCCCAATCCAGCTTCAATGCATATTTCAGCAGTGCTCTGCACAACTCCATGCCCAGAGATCTGCTTGTGTCGGAGTCAGGTGGTAATGCTTCAATCAGCATCTCATCATCACCGTTGACAAATTGTGCCAGTTTGACAATTTCTGCATTCGTAAAGGTACCGAACGATGCTGCTACACTCCAGTAGCTATCATCCATGCTTCTGGAGTTGCAAACAATCGCTCTTCCCAACAGTGCTGACAATAGTGCCTCAAAATACCGGGATACAGCATCCCAGGATAGCCGAAGCGCAGACATTTTTTGAATCTCAGTCATCAGTAGAAGTCCTTTCTGCCGCCATATACGGCTCATAATAAGCAGTATCCTCCTCATCACTGCGGTAGGTGCCAATACACACACGCATATCGCCCTGCTTTTCCTGGTTGAATTCCACAAAGCAGAGGGTTTCTGTCGGTGCATTGGTACCATTGTCCCAGTAGATATTGATGGCAGGATAGTCGTCATTGGGAAATCCCACCGCACGCAGGTAAGTACCGTCGGGAAGCGGGATCACGAATGCAGGATGATCTTCAGCAGCTCGCACCTCAGGCAGGTCATAGGGCTCACTCAAAGAGAACCGCTTGTTTCGCTTCCCATGGGGCTGCAGAAACCGCATCTTCGCCTTCACCAGCTCAAGCTGGAGCGCAGTGAAGATCCGCTCCACCTGATGCCGGGTATAGGCATAGATACCCGTGTTGGACAGATTACCCAGAAGGCGGATCATGGGGATGATCTTGTTGACCCGGGCTTCTGCCAGACGGCGGAAACGGTCTTCCTTACTTTCCTTAGGTTTCATACCCGACCCCCTTTGCAGCAGCGACTCTGGTGGGCGGATGCAGGTAGTAATGGGTATTTTCGGTCTGAATATAGGTCAGGCCGGAGGGCATGGTGATAAAGTGTTTTACGGTAGAGGTCCTGAAGGGTTCTTCGCCTACCTTTCTTATAAATGCAGCGCAGCCCTTCTCCAACGGAACCTCAATGGTACCGCAGATTTCAACGCACTTTTTCATAATTCACACTCCTTATGAATAACCGGAGCAGTGAAACCTGCTCCGGTCTGTTTATGGTGTCTAAGAGATTTCGACGATCAGCCAGTCGCAGTTACAATCATCATCCAGATTCGACCATGCAGCTTTCTCTGAAAAACTGAAATCATCGCAATCATACTCCTGCAATTCAGCCAGTTCATCCCAGTCGTCCTCTGCATTGTCCTTACAGAACTCTTTCTTCAGCTCACTAAGCATCTGATTACGCGCTGCCTGCAAGGTGGTAAACGGTTCTGTCACAATGTCTCGCTCATAGACCGAGATAAGCAAGTACCGTTCTGCGCCATTCTTGCTGCTGACATCGGATTGTAGATACTCCTCAAAGCAGGGCCAGACGGATCCGCCTGCAAAGCCCACACCGTACTCCCAGTCCGCAAAAAGAGACTGGAGGCTTGTGCGGACTTCAGAACCAGACAAATCCTCACAGACCATGTCTTCCATGCAGGCAATGAGATCGGCAAGGGTAAAGTCGTGGTCGATCATCCACTGGAGTTTGAACCGTTCGTAGGCTTTCCTGGCTCGCTGTAAAGAGATTTCGTCCACGACGCACCTCTTTACTGAGTCAGCATGGCCTCGAACTCTTCCTCGGTCAGGGTCTTGATGCCCAGCTGCTGTGCCTTGGTCAGCTTGCTGCCGGCCTTCTCGCCCACGATGACGTAGTCCGTCTTCTTGGTCACGGAGGAGGCGGGCTTGGCACCCAGGGACAGCAGCTTCATCTGGATCCCATCACGGGTGTAGTTCATCAGCTTGCCAGTGGCGACAACGGTCTTTCCTGCGAAGAGGTTGTTGGTATCGATGGACATGGTAGAAGTCTCCTTTACAAATTCAATGTGGTTCAGCAGCGGCTTCCAGAGGGTTGCTTCCTCGGCATCCGCATACCAGGTGTAGATATTGTTGTGCATGGTCTGGCCGAAATCGGGCAGTTGGGTGAAGTCGAAGCCATCCTGGATTGCCTGCTCGAAGGCTTCCCATGAGCCATTGAAGTAACGATCCAGATCACGACCGGCATGGCGGCCCACCATAGGGATTCCCAGACCGGCAATGAACTTCGCCAGGGTACAGTGACGGCTCCTCTCGATGGCTGCCTGCATACGCTCGAAGGACTTCACACCGAAGCCGTCTGCCTGGATGATGGCCTCACGGTGCTGCTCCAGCTCGTAGAGATCACCGTAGTTGCGAACCCAGCCATGGCCAATCAGCTTCTCCAGCGTCGTTTCGGACAAGCCCTCGATGTTCATCCGAGTCTTCTCACAGAAGTGGGTGAACTTTCGGACGAGCTTGGCTGCACAGTAGCGATTCTGACAGAACAGCTGACGGGTGCCGCCAGAAGTGGTCTTCTCGACCAGTTCCTTGCCGCAACAGGGGCAGACCATGGGGATCCGGAACGTATTACTTCGAGTCAGGTTCCTGTCGATCTGGGGGATGATCATGTTGGACTTGTAGACCTCGATCTCATCGCCCACACCAAACTGGAATTCCTCAAAGATACCCAGATTGTGCAGGTAAGCCCGGGATACCTCTGCGCCATCGATGGGCACAGGCTCAAACAGGCCCGTAATGCTCACCATACCGGTTCTGGTGGTTGCCAGGTCGACGCCCAGGAACCTGGTTCGGACAGGGTCATCCTTCCACTTCAGGGCGATCATGCGGTTTTCATGATGACCGGTAGCGCCCAGACTGGCACCGAACTGACGGTCATCATATTCCACGATCAGGCCGTCCACGGGATAGGCGTAGCTCTTGGGATCGAAGCTCTTGATGGTATCCCGAATCAGATTAGGATTCTTCATCGCATCCGCATAGACATAGGGCACAACGGAGAATGCGTTCCGCTCCAGCAGCTGCAGCTGACCCAGTTTGGAGTGGAGCTCCAGGTAATCGCTGACCAGGTCGAAGGCGAAGAACTCCAGGAATCGCTTGCCAGACTCATTGGCGTCCAGCTTTCTCGTGCTGCCGGCCGCCAGGTTTCTGGGATGGGAATAGGGTTCCTCCAGACCGGAATTGAGCAGGTTGAAGTGTTCCCAGGAGATGACGCCTTCACCCCGGATCTCGATGGGATCCAGAATGGGTATGGTAAGAGGGACATTCAGGTAAGTACGGACCGTGTGGGTCACATCCTCGCCGACGATGCCCTCCCTGCCGCGGGTAATGGCCTGCTTCAGTTCACCATTCTCATAGCGCAGCACGATGGTCAGACCATCCAGCTTCCATGAGATCAGGACAGGCGCAATCTTTGCGAAGACGACCAGATCTTCGACAGACTTGGTTTTCTTGGCAGAGAGCATGGGCTTGGTGTGCCGGACGGGAACCAGTTCCTCCAGGATCTCGCCGGATACCTTCTGGGTGGGAGATCCGGAGAGAACCAGACCCGTTTCGGACTCAAGACCCAGCAGCTCCTCGGTCAGCCGGTCGTATTCCTTATCGGACATGATGGGATTGTCATCCCGATAGTAGGCAACATCAGCCGCCTTCAGCTGACCGATCAGCACCTTCATGCGCTGAACAGATTTTTCATTCACACTCATTCGTGCGTTCCTCCATTTCTGTAGTAGTCATTAATTCATATTCCGCCCACCTTCCGCAGTGCGGGCAGGGGGCTGTGTTGGTTGATTTGTGTTGCTCCAGCATGGTCTGGGTGATTTCACCAGGCATCTTGCAGCATATAGGCCGAATCCGAACCAGTCTGGCAGATGCAGCGACATCAGGCCGGTATTTCCTGTTGAATCTCAGGAAATCTACCCACGCTTCGTTGTCAAAGATCCGGGCTGCGTGCAGCTGCAGTGCATTGAACTCCAGTTCAGACTTTGTCTCCTTGGCGTAGTTGTGGTCCTTCAGATGCTGCAGAAGCTGTTGGTGCAGTTGCTGCTCACCCTCACGGGAGATCACATTCTTCACCATGCGGACCCAGTCGGTGCTGTCGATGTCGCCCAGGTTACACTGGACGCCAGACCGATAGCCATAGACACGGTTTCGTCCCTCGCCGGAGATGACATAGGCGCGACCAGTCTGGAAGTGCAGGCGCAAATCCGAGAATGTGACTTCATTCTGCATTGCAGTCACCTTCGTCGTCGGGAATGTCATCCTCCTGCCCTGCGTTGTAAGCCTCTCTGATGAGTTCATCGTCGTCAACGGTGACATCAAAGGAACCGTCGACATACTCGCCATAGGGAAGATCGATGGAGTCATCGTGTATTGCGGTATGGATCGCTTCCTCAAGGGTGTTCGCCTTGATCTTCACCATGCCGCAAACTTCCCAGCTGACCGGGATAGACCACTCTTTCATTGCGGTACCTCCCTGGCTTCTGCCATAGATTCCTTGATGCACTCCAGAAGCGGCTCCTCCAGCAGGCCGCCAGCAACCAAAGGCAGGCGGCGGGCATAGGGTGTTCTCAGGTACCGGAAATCCAGACCATTGAATCGAACCCGATCCAGGCCATCCATATCCTTGGCGATGCGGTACAGCTTTGCAGCTCGTCTGGCATCTTGAGCCGAGAAGTTTGGCACTTTAGTAATCCTCTCCAGGCCGACTTCATCACTGCGGCAATGGTGCCGGATCAGAAGCTTCGCAATCCGATACCCCTTCTTGGAGAGCTGGATGCCCTTCAGTCGGATATTCTTCTTGCGAATCAGTTCCACACTCTTGTCACCATGCGAGTCGTCCTCATCTTCGGAGTCACGGCCAATGTCGTGAAGCAGACTGAAGTAGATCAGGATCAGCTTGTCCTCCTCGGAAAGATTACTTCCGGAATAGTGGCAGTAAATTAGGGTAAGCAGTAGTACCCGCAGAATGTGCTTGACGCCATGCCAGGAGAACAGGCCCTCGACCGGGTATCCCAGATTGACTGCAATGGCACCATACCGGAAGAAATCCAGTGTGACTGGTACCAGGAGCTGCGGCACATGGTCCTCAGTGGATGGAATCATGTCGGCTTCCTGGATTTCCAGTTTCGTACCGGGTCTAAGGATCACCTCATGCTCGCCTCGATGGCCCGCATTGTACGCCAGGATCTGCTCAGGTTTGACCCTGGCTGAAACCAGTCTGGTACCACGGGCACTTCGATTGGCAAACCATAGCGCGCAGACAGGACTCGATGACCACGACAGTGAGGTTTCTGCCGACTGTGACTTCTCACCCATACCACGGTATATGGTGATCAGACCATCTTCATCAGCTTCGGGCATTTCCGTCCGGGGCGCATGAGAGAATACATACTCCAGCACCTCAGGCTGCCACATGCCGTTGGCGTAATCGAGATGGGTATGGATAGAACTCCAGACCGAGAAAACCTGGTCGGGATCAATGTCCCGATAACGCCGCTGGAAGTCATAGATCTGCATGGGAAGCGGTACCTCCATCATGTAGAAGGCAGACCAATCCCGATTCTGTCTCGCTCTGTCAAGGCCTGGAACCCGGAACTGCTGGTTCATGGTACTGATAATGGACCTGAGGTTCGCCCTCTGGAATGGAATCCAGCAGTAATGTCCCTGCTCAAAGTCGGCATAGAAGGCATTCTGAAAGGTTCTGGTGCCGTCAAATACCACCTTTTCGATGTTCATCCCGCATTCCTCAAGAACCTGCTTCAGCTCATCATATGTCAGACCATCTTCAGACTGAGCTGCAACGATTTCTGGGGTCAGTGGATCAAACCGAGTCATACACCCACGCACATCTTGAATTAGGCTCAGGTGTTTTTGCATTAGATCACTCCTCGTTGGTCGATGTCTATATAACGGGGAGTCCAAAGGACTCCCCGGAATGAAGGTTGGGGGAGCCTTACAAGCTCCGATCTATATAAAAAAGCGCCCACCAGAATCAAGAGGATTCATAGTGGACGCTTTACTTACAATGACGGTGTGGTCATCATATTTAGTTGACATATACCCGGAGGGATTTCCCCTTCCAGAGTACCAAGTAATGTGCATCTATTCGAAGATGCAGAAGAACAAAAATGCCCGAAGACATAAAGACTTCGGGCATGTGAGAACTCGGATACTGTGTTTGCTTGCGCAAAACTCGGATACTGTATTGGTAGTATAATATCATCATTATCAGCGTTAGTCAACCCTTCAAAGGAAATCTTATGAAGATCGTACCCATTGTAACTGTTTCACCTAAGCCCAGCCTCAGGATGCTTATCTGCAGTGGTTGTTAATGTTTTCAATGATTTATTCGGTGCTGATTCCCACTCTACCCCTCTATGAACAAGCGGTGTTGTATGTAATAAGGCTCCTCGCTTCGCTGGTATATACCCTCATCCGGAATTTTGAGGAAGCCAACTTGCCGAATTACTTCAGAACCTGGACAACTGCCATGTTTTATGAGGAACAGAATGAAAACGCATAGCACATAGACTATACAGTTATTGTTGGTTGTGCTACCTCTCATAGTATTATTCTGCCCTTACATTGTAATGGAGGATAACATATGTTCGCTTACACGGACATCGTTATCAAACACTATGACCTGGGCATGAAAGCCGCCTAAGTTGCAGAATCACCAACTGCAGCATTGCATATGCGGTCTGTTGGAATTTAGTGGTGCTTGTGGGGTGGAACTCAGCTACGAGATGCATTGTGCGCTTATACAACAATAGCCCTGTATTGTTGACAAGGTCATAACTGTAGACCATTTCTGGAGAACTCTACAAGTCAACAAGATTAGCATCGATTTCTCCGAAAACCACGATATTAAGATAGCAATATGGCGAATAATATTGTGTTCGTTGATTGTTCCAGAATTAGTCCCGATTATAGGACGGATTTCCCAATATACTGTATCTATGAAAGGCGAAAGGAGTGAATACGATGGGAAATAAAAACTGGTGAATAGTGTAGAGCTAACTGTTCAACTTAGCGGCCTTGTTAGGAAGTATCTCAAACTGAATTCATAACTGTCAGACATCGCACCTCAAATCCACCCGTGCTGCAATATTACTGGTGCACATTTTATCATTTTTGCTTTTCTAACCAAAAGTATCGATATAATCGTAAAAGTTCTCATGGAACAAATGTGCATCGGTTAACACTGACGGGAGCGATGGTATTACCGTGCAATTTGTCAATCATGCGGAGCCCTCGCCGTTGAGAATATCGGCGAAGTATTCCATGCGAGATTCCACAAGACTAAGGGAGCAGCAGTCTATACAACAGATCAAAAGAGCCGATGTGCTACTCATTGTTTCCCACAAATATCTCAATTGTGACTGCTCACTATTCGCAGTACAGGACCAAACAGAGCATTCAATGTTTCACCCAGAAGTGACACCTTCCCTAGTTCATAAATAGAGTCAACACTGTCAGACCGGTTTGCTCCATGCGAGCATAAGGGATCATGTCAACACACCGAACAGATTTAGTGCATATTAGATAATTTGTCATTCCCTCGGTTTATTGAGGGCATCACACTTTTCTTAATTTTTCTTGACTTCGACAGATTACGTATTATAATAAAGGAAATGTGTGAATGCTGTCACTTTTCTTTGACAGAAAAAACTTCTTTTCGATGTTTGTGTGGTGATATTATTGTGTAAGTGTTTACACTTCGATAGAACCAAGTTTAGAAACTTGGTCAAACATGTCGGCTCCTTTCTCCGCGAGAAAATATATGGTCTGCATATTTATTCTACTTTTCTCGAAACTACAATTAAAGCAATGCTTATCCTCCTATCATTCACTTTCTCCATCCTTTTTTATTTTGGAGATAGTATTTCCACACTTGACACCGATCAGACACATCTTGCATTTGGTGGATCAGTCGTGATGTACGGCATATCGCTTATGATTGAAGTGTGTATGCTTTTAGATCCGAAGAAGCCCTTATTGAAAAAGTTAGTTGTCGGTTCTGTATTCAGTTGCGGTGCTTTCGCTATGATCCGCGGACTTTTCCATGTTTTCAAACCTAGTAAATTCTCTGTCCAAACCACCTTTATTGTATGTTTTATTCCCGTTGTAATCTACATCGCAGATTTAGCTCTCTTCTATCTCATCAAACCCCCCGACATTCAAAACGGTGAGCAAGAAGATTTCTTAAAAGATGTCAGCGTGGAGGTATATAAGTAAATGAAATTAACTATTATTATATCCGTTTTTATCCTTGCTCTTGTGGTATTGCTTGCAAAATTTATTAACTACTCAACCCGTTTAATTTCCTCTGACAAGCATACATTAAGAAACAACATTACTGCTAAAATGCTTGTAAA
The DNA here is from genome assembly GCA_045579165.1 of Faecousia sp. GTDB lineage: Bacteria > Bacillota > Clostridia > Oscillospirales > Oscillospiraceae > Faecousia. The sequence continues at coordinate 4,056 of JAZNLP010000054.1, read as the reverse complement.
TTTCTCAGTGCGTAATGCAGTAAAAGTCAATACCTCTTTTTCTTGCAAAAACGGGCCTGCCCGTCCTGAGCATGAATCATTCCACGATGGTATTTTGAACGAAATAGCAAAATCTCACGATCCAGAATTGCCTGAATGTAATTTAATGGTTATACGGTCTTTTGTTATAGACAATTTTGCGGAGGATTCCAATGGAACACTATAAGCCTTTATCATCTGTACAGTGGAACACTGAAATAAACTACTTTCGGAATGTTGCTGCAAGCTTCATCGAAAGCAACGGATATTGCCAGGATGATATTGATGTTGTTGCCACAAAGGTGTTCCAAATTGTTACAAAAGTGGATCAAAGAAAGAAGTACTTTGCATACTTCCATCATTTGGATATTTCTGATTTCAAGGAACTAGCACTGTATTGCTTTTGGATAATAAAGACTCAGCCACTATATTGCAAAAAAAGTAATCTTTCTGAAGACGAAGAGATTGAATTCGAGTCGTTAAATGAAAAGTTTGCACTCTATTACTTAATCAAAAAGCTTCGATCCTTGGCTAACGGCAATCATAATACCTTAGACAAAATCAACCATTTTTTTACTAAGCAGTACATTTATGAGTTGATTTATTCATTTACCTATCGCGATATCAGCAAAGAAGCCATGATTTTGCTAGTGGAAACCATAGCTCTTGCATTAGGATATTCTCCTTACGTTAATCCTAAAAACGAAAGTCAAGATTGAACGCACCTATTCTGCCTGTCCCTGGATACCGGATGACAGTTTTCAGGATGCGATCTCGGATGCCGTGGACGAGTTCCTTGATGCTGCCACAAAAAGTGGATATTAACTGACTTTGAAACACCGGACTGCCGCAGATGGTCGTCCGGTGTGTTTTTTAGACCCAGAATTGACACTTAGTAAGCGCTCAACAACCGTACACCTTGACAAACACTTGCGGCGGGGTCCATAATGGACCCCGCCGTTGGTGGTTATGTTTATTCTGTTGCGACCTTTACTGTGTTGCGGTATCTGCTCTGCACCTCGCTGCCCCAGGGCATCTGGGATTCCAGCAGTTCGTGGGCCAGAGACTTGCCGTAGTACGGCAGCACCGACAGCAGGTAGTTGTACGGATCGATCCCATTTGCCTTTGCGGTTTCCACGATCGAGTAAACAATCGCACTGGCTTCCGCGCCCTTTGTGGTATCGCAGAAGAGCCCGTTCTTTCGACCCACGGCAAAGGGCCGGATGGCGTTCTCCGCAAGATTGTTGGAAATCGGCGCACTTCTTCTCCATAATATCTGCCACGGAGGAAGGGGAGGCCAGGCTGTGCTTTATGAGGGGAACGGGAGGCTTCACATTGGCGATGTGGGCAAAGCCGGTTTCCTTTTCGTAGTGGTCGCAGGCATAGGTCATGGTGTAATAGGCCAGCAGCTTTGTCTGCCGGGGAATGATCTGCATCTCATGGCGGACAAACTTCTTGCCAATGGGACGGAACATACCGCCGCACTTGCCGCAGATGCGCTGGTCCTCCGGCAACTCCAGCAGGATCTCCTCTTCGGAGAGTGTTGGATAGCCGCTTATAAAGCAGGATATATCCGTCACTGGACCAGTACAGTGTCTTGATCCGATCAGTCCTGCGGCCGCAGACTTTCCTCATCCAGATGCCCGCCGAACCGCTGGGTCACGATTGCTGCCAGACCATCAATACCCAGCCTGAGATCTGTGCGGCCACAGGCCACAAAAATTTCGGACCTTGCGCAGATCGATCATAGCGATTGAAGAGAGCGCAGGATTGCTGCCACCGCATCCATGTCCACACTGGTGGGCAGCTTCAGCTCCGCACCCCGGTACTGAATGCAAAGCTGCTCATCCGACACAACAGGAGGCCCAAGCTGGACCAACTGCGGCGACGGCGACTCCACAATCTGGGACCGCAGCTTGCGCTTCCAGTAGTAGAAGCTCTTTTCCGCAATGCCCCGCTGCCGGCAAAACTCCCAGTTGCTAAGCCCACTGGCCGCACACTCCTGTACCACCATCGCCCACTTCTGCGCCCGATACTCGTCACGCACTGCGAGCAAATCTGCCATCTCTAACCACTCCCTTGGACTTCTCGAAAAACGCACGGTGAGTTTTTCGAGTTTTGGGATATTGTCTCATCTCCAGTGGTCAAATGCTAGGCGGGTGGTTATTCACTGCTTACTGTTCCTCTCTTCAATCCAACTAATTAAGGTGCTGACCATTTCCAAATCTTCCTGACGAAACATTCGCATTTTTACACATATTCCTCTATATAGGGTATCTTCATCATCCAGTGGAGCAAAGAACTCTGCCGGAGTCATGTCAAAATAGGCAATAATATTGAATAACTCTTTGAGCGATGGCAACGCCAAGCCGCTGGATATTGCCCGAATGTATGATCCACTTTTGCCTAAATCCAAACTCATTTTATGCTCAGAGACATTCTTTAGTTTTCGCAGTTCCGTAATCCTGTTACGGGTAAACGCATCATATTGCGCACCGACCATTCCGCTTCCTCCTTCTGCCAATAAATATAAAGCAAAACTTAATATTAGTGGACCAAAACTCAATGTTTAGTTCAATCCTTTGACTTTTAATAATTGGATTATTAATATAGACTTATATCTCACGATTCTATCACCATCTTTTGAAGGAGATAAAGCTATGGATCAATATACTGTCAGCTTCTTCGGTCACAGAAAAATTAGTAATGTTTTTATGATTGAGCACCGCTTAGAAGCGATGATCCAGGAACTCCTCATATCCAAAGAATTCGTTGAATTTCTTGTCGGTCGAGATGGCGAATTCGATCAGCTTGTCGCTTCGGTTGTCCGTAGGTCTAAACGAATAATTCGTAATGACAACAGCGCACTCACTCTGATTCTTCCTTATTCAACCGCAGAATATCGGAATAATGAGCAATCGTTCCTGGATTATTATGATGAGATCGAGATATGCTCAGAGTCAGCCGAAAAACATTTCAAATCTGCTCATCAAATAAGGAACCGCTTCATGGTTGACCGCTCCGATTTGGTAGTTTTTTGTGTAAATCACAATTCGGGTGGTGCTTATCAAACTATGATGTACGCAAAGAAAGTAAACGCCAGCAGCATCAATTTAGCTGAGGCATCTCAGTGATTGTCATACTCTATTTCAAAGAAGGATGAATATGAACAAGAAGAAAAGCTTACTTATTGTCTTAGCTCTTGCTGCTACCGTAGCTGGGGTTATCTGCTCTCGTGTTTCACAGAGAGACAGCTCGGTAGACCCAGAAGAATATCTGGGGCATATTGTAAATGCTGCAGAGGATGTACTGGACGGAGATATCCAGCAAATCTCCAAAACAGAACTCGTTGCCACCCTCGTTTATGGTCATGAGACGGAAAGTGACAATAGCATTTATTATAGAGTCTTGCAAACTACATACAGAGACATGGGTAATCCCAATACCATTACGGGAGTCAATACCGATGCTCTGAATACACTTTTCCCAGTTGATATGATGGACAGCTGCGAGGAAATGATGATTCAGGACTGGTTTGCTGCGCTCTATAAGAAGGATGATACTGCCTATCTCTGCTGGACATGTAATCCAGAAGTTACTTATGTTCTGGAATACACGCCAAGTAAGTTGTCTGATGCCGAAATAATCAAAATGGCAAACAGTGCGAAACCTATAGCGGAGTAATCAATACAAATCAAAAGAATACAGTTATAGCTACACCGCAGTTTGATAATTCATCATTTATTGGCTGTGCAAGTTGGTAGAATACCCCCTTGGCAATGCCCAAGGGGGTATTGTTTTTACAGACCTTTTTTATTTCTCCAGCGTCCTGCAAGTGCAATCGCAAAGCTATAAGCAGATACTGCACCAAAGGGGGCCAGCAGATCGGAAAGGCTTTGATCGAGCTGCAGCAGCATTTGGGTTCCGCACAACAAACCGCTATGTAAATACAGCGGTGATTTACCAACCAGCAATATGGGCAAGCCCAGAATACACAAGCCGGAGAAAATCAGCTTTTGAGGGGATGGAATCCATACG
>JAZNLP010000053.1:0-9626 GCA_045579165.1 Faecousia sp. | reverse complement strand
CCCTGCGGGAGAATGATTTTTCTGTGTGCGTCAAGGGTGAGCTGGTGGATGCTGCCTTTACCTGCATGGACATCTGCCCCTATGGGGATACTGCCCTGGTAGGCTGCGCCATCGATATCGGCACCACCACCGTTTCCATGGTACTGGTGGACCTGGAAACCGGCAAGATCCTGGCAAAGGGCTCTTCCGGCAACGGTCAGATCCGTTTCGGCGCCGATGTTATCAACCGTATCATTGAGCAGGGTAAACCCGGCGGCAAGAAGAAGCTGCAGGATGCCATTGTAAAGGAAACCCTGACCCCCATTATTGCTAATTTGTGCAAGAGTGCCGGCATTTCTGCCAGAAGCATCCTGCGCTTGTGCGTGGGCGCCAACACTACTATGAACCATCTGTTCGTGGGTGTAGATGCCCAAAGTGTTCGGATGGATCCTTACATTCCCAGCTTCTTTGCCTGGGAAGGCCTGCTGGCAGGAGATTTGAAGCTGCCTGCCAATCCTCTGGCTCCCGTGTTGATCGCACCCAACATCGGTTCTTATGTGGGCGGCGATATTACCGCCGGCGCTTTGGCCACCATGATGTGGGATCGGGACGAAATGACCCTGTTTATTGACCTGGGCACCAACGGCGAGATCGTCTTCGGCAACCGGGATTTCCTCATGAGCTGTGCCTGCTCCGCCGGCCCTGCCTTTGAGGGCGGCGATATTTCCTGCGGTATGCGCGCTACCGACGGCGCGGTGGAGGCGGTGACCATTGACAAGGACACCATGGAACCCACCCTTACCATCGTTGGCGATGCCGGGCAAAGATGCGTGGGCATCTGCGGCAGCGGCATTATCGATATTATTTCCGAGCTGTACCGCTGCGGCATCATCAATGCCAAGGGCCTGTTTGTCCGGGAAGGACAGCGGGTGCTGCGGGATCAGCATGGCATGGGCCGCTATGTGCTGGCAACCGAAACGGAAAGTGAGACCGGCAGGGAAGTCAGTATCAACGAGGTGGATATCGACAATTTCATCCGTGCCAAGGGCGCGATCTATTCCGGCATCGACACCCTGCTGCAGAGTGTGGATATGACCCCGGACTGCATCGACCAGGTGGTGGTAGCCGGCGGTATTGGCAGCGGCATCAACATGAAAAACGCGGTCAATATCGGCATGCTGCCGGATGTGGAGCTGGAAAAGTACCGCTATATCGGCAACTCCAGCCTCACCGGTGCTTATGCCATGGTGCTTTCCGACGAAGCAAGCGCCAAGTGCCACGAGGTGGGCGCCAACATGACCTATCTGGAGCTAAGCACCTATCCCGGCTATATGGACAGCTTTGTGGCGGCCTGCTTCATTCCCCATACGGACAGCCGCCTGTTCCCCAACAGCGTTCAGGAAAGCTGAATTGGGGTTTGTCGGGCAGCAACAACACACACGTCATTGCGAACCAGTCCGCAGACTGGTGTGGCAATCTCCTAAGTTTTCCGGGCAATTTTCATTATTTTCCCCTCTTACCGGGGGATTCCCACGGCTGCTGATGCAGCCTCGGAATGACGTGATATTTTTATCTGCCTGATAAAGGAACAATTTACACAGGAGATGTAATATGCAGATCGAAAACAACAAAGAAGAAGTGCCTTTTTCCCACTACGAGGGGCTGTTTCAGAAGCTTGACCCGCAGGACGCGGTTGACCGTACCGGTGTGAAGTGGGACGGGAAAGAGTTTTATGTAAACCTCTTAGGCCGGGAGTTTGCCATTTCCCATCCGGATTATGCCATCCGCCCATTGGATGGAAACAACTTGCCGCCGCTGCCGACCCAGACCTTCCTGCTGCGCTATTTGCTGGAGGGCAAGGAAACGGCATGGAGCGGACAGTGGAAGACCTTCCGGGAAATGCCTTGGGGGGAAATGTATATCAAGCCCTATACCGGTCGGGTGCTGACCCGGGCAGCATTCACCTTCGGCACCCGGGTGGCGGCGTTCAGGGCTGCCTGCGAAAAGATGGGCGCGGAGGCTGTACCCCACGGAGATGCGGGCTATTTGTTCCGGCTGATCGGCGGCTATCAAATGCAGATCCTGGTGTGGGAGGGCGACGATGAGTTCCCGCCCAATGCGCAAGTGCTGTACTCGGATAACTTCGCCGAGGGCTTTGCGGCGGAGGACCGAGTGGTGGCGGGAGATATTCTGATCTCTGTCATCAAGGGAAATATGTAATGCTATAATAGAGGAATTGTGGGTTTACAATTCCTCTATTTACTTTTGGGCAGTAAGATGATAAAATAGTCCGCAGGAAAGGAGGCGATGGTATGCGGGAATGGTTTCAGGAAATGCGGAGCTTTTTCAAAAAAGGCGATATGGTGCTGCTGGTGCTGTGCCTTTTGACCTCGGCGTTTGGCATCCTGTTTATGGCCAGCGCTACCAACGCCAGTAAGTTCGGCAGCTCTACCCGTTATATCGTGATTCAGCTGGCGGCGACGGTGCTGGGTGTCATCGCCTTTGCGGTGATGTCGTCTGTCAATCTGGAAGCGCTTGCGGAGCGCCGCCGGACATTGACGGTGGTCAATATCGTCATGCTGCTTTTGCTGATCCCCTTCGGCACGGACGCCGGTACGGGCAACCGAAGCTGGCTGGACTTTCCCATCCTGCCGGTCAACATTCAGCCGGCAGAAATCTGCAAGATCTTTTACATCGTGATCATGGCATCGGTGATGTCTTCCCGGCAGAACCGGATATCGTCGCTTCCGTCTATCGGTCATATGGTCGGCCATCTGATCCTGATCGTGGGCGCAAATATGTTGCTTTCCAGAGACCTGGGCGTTACGCTGATCTTCGTGTTCATATTTGTCGGCATGGCCTTTGCTGGCGGCGTGAACCTTGGCTGGTTCCTTTTTGGCGGCGGCTGTATCGCGGCTGCTTTCCCGCTGCTGTGGAACTACTTTATGGACGGCTACCAGAAAAAGCGCATTTTATACATCCTCAACCCGGAAGCGGTAGACCCCAAGGGCTTGGGCGTGGGCTGGCATACCAACCAGAGTCTCCAGTCCCTTACCGGCGGCGGTGCGTTTGGACAGGGCCTGTTCAACGGCAACCGAACTCAGGCCGGCGCGCTGTATGCCCAGCATACGGACTTTGTGTTTTCTTCGATTGGAGAGGAATTGGGATATGTAGGCTGCCTGCTGGCGGTGCTGATGCTGATTGTCATTGTTGCCCGGTGTATCTGGGTAGGAACCAAAAGCCCGGACTATATGCACCGACTGGTCTGCTTCGGCGCAGCTTCGGCTGTGATCTTCCAGGTGTGTATCAATGTGGGTATGTGCATTGGTTTGGTTCCGGTTATCGGACTGACGCTGCCTCTGTTCAGCTATGGCGGCAGCTCAATCGTTACGATCTATGCTATGCTGGGACTTGTTTCCGGCGTCCATGCCCGACCGTCCCGCACCAGCCATGAGCGATATATTCGCCCGCCAAGATAAATTTTAAGCCCGCCGGGAACGGCGGGCTTTTTATATGCCAAAAAAGATTTCACAGGCCGCCGGTTACCCGGCGGCCTGTGAGCAAAGAGGAAAGAAAAATGAAAAAGCAGCTTAGTTCTGGGAAAGGAAGGTTTCCGGATCCATGGGCTGCCCGTCACAGCTGACGGCAAAATGCAGATGGTCGCCCAAAGCGGATTCCAAGAGGGCGGTATTACCAACACTGCCGATGGTCTGACCCACAGTGACCGCATCCCCAACAGAAACGGATACTGCGCTGTCAAGACTTGCATATACTGTCTCATAGCCTTCACTGTGGTGGATTACCACCGTAGTGCCCATGGTGTCATCCTCGTAAATGTTGGAAACTGTGCCGGCAGCGGCGGCGCAAACAGGTGTGCCTGCTTCCGCGGCAATGTCAACACCGTTGTGGACACGCCAGTCCCGGGTGGTGGGGTTGTAGCACAGGCTGTCCATAGAGTAGACAGCAATGGTCTGACCCGTCAGAGGCAGTCCGGTCTTCAAGGACTGCGGGGGATTGGTGACGGTGGGATCGGACTGCTCAGGAACAGAAGGCTGGGTAGCCACAGCCTGGACATCCTGGGTAGGATCGATCATATCCACCTGGGCATCCTGGGTAGGATTCATAACAAGGGGTTCGTCGGTATTGGCGTTTCGGTAATACAAATAGCCGGAAATCCCGATTGCGGCAGCGCACAGGATCAGGGCTATGTAGTAGCCCTTAGCGCTGATGCTTCCGCCGTTTTGTTTTTTGTTGCTCATATCAAAGCACCTCCGAAGCTGATTATTGCCAAGTTTTTCCCAATTAAACCTATTTTTCCAAAAAATTTCCCCATAGGAGCAAAAGTCTGTTCTTCGCTGCGGTCAATGCCGTGAATAACCTTTTTTAGGGGATAAAAATGTGAAAAATGCGACAAAAACCCAGCAATAGCAGCAACTTTTGACAATTTTTCTTGATTAAAATGGAAAACTGTGGTATAATTTATCGGTATTATGGATAAGACTGCGCTTTTATAGCCTGTAATAAAAACCGGAAAAACATTTATCGAAAGGAAGATCGCTTGTGAAAGGCCGCCTGATTGCGGTAGTGCTGGCACTGATGATGCTGCTGTCCATGACAACAGTGCAGTCCAACGCTGCCGGAAACAAAGAGCAGGAACTGAAAAACAAGATCGTAACTACATATTACCGCTCCCTATGCAGATTCGGAAAGTCTTCGTTTATTGGCTTTTGTTCCAGAGCCGTAAACACCCAGATCTATTATCTGGGCATTGAGACGAAAATTCGTGGCTGCGATGCTAACCAGATATTTGACCAATACCGAAAGCTGCAAACCACCTCCGGCGGCTATCCCGTCCGGGCATATCCGGCCAGCCAGTACAGCCTGGAAGGCGCGCTGGATGCCATCAGCGAAAACGGAACCCGGGATGTGTATAACATCTTTGTGGGATTCCAGTTTTCCGACACCAGCGACCCCGGCCGGCAATACGGCCATGCGGTGATGGTCTACGGCATTTTGGACGGCATGGTGTATTTTGCCGAATGCTGCCCGGTGATGGTGTGTGGAAGATATTGCCCCGAAATGGGCGCGATCACCTGTACCATTGAGGAATTTGCTGCCCATTATAATGCTTTTGCCATTCTGGACGGCGTGATCTGGTTCGGAAACAATGCCTACAACGAGCAGTGTACCGGTCAGACGGTGGGTTTTGACGGCATGGTTTTGAATCAAACCCAGCTGCTGTCCGATATTCCGGGGCCGGAGGCATATCAGCAGCCCCAAGTGGTGACCACAGTTCCCACCGGCACGATCCTGGAGGTCACGGAGATCCTGGAAACGCCCCAGGGTAAGTGCTGGTATGAGGTAGAGCTGGAGGACTGTTGGGGCTATGTGGAAGCTTCTAAGGTCAGACTCCTGGATACGGATGAGGTTAAGATCCGGACAGATCTCAGCTCTGTTCAGATGCATGCATATCTGCGAAAGGGCAGATGGTTTGCCCTGTACGGTCAGCTGCATGCCGGATACGGCCTGTTCCGGGAGGTGGAGGTAGAGGTCCGGGATAAGAATGCGCCGGATACGGATCCGCCGCTCTACACTGCCTGGGAGCAGGTGGACAGCAATATTGCAGACCTTGTTAGCGTCACCCACAACGAGATTCTGTGGAAAAAACTGCCTTTGGGAGAGTACCAGCTGACCATCCGGGCGGTGGTGGAAAGTGACATTGTGGAAAACGGTGTCATCAAGACCGTCACCAAGGACATGGAGCTGTGGCGCTCTGACTTCCATGTGGTCAACAACGGAAAAAAACTCATGGATGTGACCTTTGACCCCTGCGGCGGCGATACACAGCTGGAGCGGACGGTGATAAAGAAAGGTCAGACGATATCCCAGCTGCCCCTGGCAACCCGGGAGGGTTTCCTGTTTGCCGGCTGGTATACAGAGCCGGAAGGCGGCCAGCTGGTGCTGCGGGATACGGTGATCACCGACGATATGACCCTGTATGCCCGGTGGACTGCAGGGGATGGGTCTTATGACGGCTGGTTGGAAACCGAGTCCGGTTGGAAATACTACCGTAACGGACAGGCTGTCAGCGGTTGGTTTTTCTATAACGGTCTGCGGTTCTGGCAGGATGCCGACGGAGAGATCCCCAACGGCTGGAAGCAGATCGATGAAAAGTGGTACTATTTTGACAACTCCAGCGCCGTATGGACAGGCTGGCTGAAAACATCTCTGGAAACCTTCTATTTGAAGGCAGACGGAACGAAAGCAACCGGCTGGATCACGATCCAGGGTCAGCAGCATTATTTTGATGCCTTCGGAAAGCTGTTTAGAAGCTTGTAAATTCGGAGAAAACAAGTGTAACTGTGCGGGTGGGAACGCCCGGTGACAGGAAAGGCCTTACATTGACTTTTAAGGCTTTTTGCACTATAATAATCGTGAGAATGTATGCCCATCCCGGGCATCAGGAGGAATCATGAATTACGATCGTAAAGACAGAGAATTGAACTTAAAATCGCTGGTCTATTCCATCGTCCGGCGGTGGCGGCAAATGCTGGTGGCAGCCTTGGTGCTGGCACTGGCTCTTGGCGGTTATCGGGGCTATAGCAGCTTGCCCGTTGTGATGGATCCGCAAATGCAGGCAGCCCAGCAGCAGGCTTACGAAGCCAACTATAGCAGGTATGCCGGTCAGGTGGAGACCCTGAGCACCAAAATCGCCATGATAGAAGAAGATATCAGCCAGCAGGGTGAATATTTGGAGAATTCCGTGCTGATGCAGATCGATCACCGCAATGCCTGGCTGGCGACTCTGAGTGTCTATGTAAAGGCGGAAAATGACCGGGTGGTCAGCGGCGGGCAGGATGCATATACCCTGTCCGATGTGATCGCCGATGCCTACCGGGCGGCTGTGACGGATAGCCGTCTGCTGAGCCAGGCAGCGGAGGAGCTGGGCATTGAGGTAAAATATTTGCGGGAGCTGATCAGCACTCCCACTGAGGTGGAAGAAGATCGGCAAAAAGGCCCGCTGATCACGGTTGTGGTTCGCGGCCGGGATGCGGATTGCGTGGACAAGACAGTGAATGCACTGCTGACCTGTTTGGAGCAGCTGCAGGGTGAAGTACAAAAGAGCATGGGCAAGCATACTGTCAGCGTGGTCTCCTGCAGCGCTACCGCAGCGGTGGATGAAGAGCTGGCAGACATCCAGAAGAATGCCAACGACCGGCTGCTGGAGTACACCAGTATTTTGGAGGATTATCAGCTCAGCCTGCAGCAGATCGCGGCGCCCATGATGCCGGATCTGTCTATTACCAGCGCAGTGAAGGGCATGATCAAGTATGCCGTTGTCGGTTTTCTTTGCGGCGCATTTCTGGTAGCGGTTTGGGGCTGTATTTCCTATGTGGCAGGGGACAAGGTCTATGCCGCTGAGGAGCTGAAAAGCCGCTTTGGTCTGACCCTTCTGGGTAAGGCTGCGGTGCGGGCGCGGAAGCGCTGCTGCATTGACCGTTGGCTTGACCGGGTGGAAAACCGGGGCAAGACCGAGGAAGAGGGCGCTGTGGATGTGATCCGCGCCAATATTTCCAATCACTGTCCGGAAGGAACGACGCTGCTGGTTGCCGGCACAGCCGGAGATACGGAAGTGGAGCAGCTGGCGCAAAAGCTCAGCAGCAAGCTTCCCGGCAGAACAGTTCTCTGGGGCGGCAGCTTGCTGGATTCTCTGGCTGCCATTGAGGGACTTGCCAAATGCGATGCTGTAGTGCTGGTAGAGCGGTGCGGCGTCTCCCGTTACAGCCTGGTCAAGAGCCAGGTGGAAACGGTTCTGAGTGTGAATAAGCGACTGATCGGTTGCGTGACTCTGGAAAAATAACGAAAAAAGCCAATGAATATAAGGAGGCAATGCTATGATGAAAGGAATTATTCTTGCCGGAGGTTCCGGCACAAGACTGTACCCCCTGACAAAGGTGACCTCTAAGCAGCTGCTTCCCATTTACGATAAACCCATGATCTATTACCCCATGTCCGTGCTGATGAACGCGGGCATCCGGGATATTCTGATCATTTCCACACCCCAGGATACTCCCAGATTTCAGGATCTGCTGGGCGACGGCAGCCAGTTTGGCGTCAAGCTGAGCTACGCGGTGCAGCCCAGTCCCGACGGACTGGCACAGGCCTTTATCATCGGTGAGGAGTTCATCGGTGAGGATACGGTGGCCATGGTGCTGGGCGATAATATTTTCTCCGGCCACGGTCTGAAGCAGCGGCTGCGCTCCGCGGTGAAGAATGCGGAAGCCGGCAACGGCGCGACGATTTTCGGCTACTATGTGGACGATCCGGAGCGGTTCGGCATTGTGGAGTTTGACAAGGACGGCCGGGCGATCTCTATTGAAGAAAAGCCCGAGCATCCCAAGAGCAATTACTGCGTTACCGGCCTTTACTTCTACGACAACCGGGTTGTGGAGTATGCCAAGGGTCTGAAGCCCTCCAAGCGGGGCGAGCTGGAGATCACGGATCTGAACCGGATCTATCTGGAGCAGGGTCAGCTGAATGTGGAACTGCTGGGTCAGGGCTTTACCTGGCTGGATACCGGCACTCACGAAAGCCTGGTGGAAGCCACCAATTTCGTCAAGACTGTGGAGACCCATCAGCACCGGAAGATCGCCTGTCTGGAGGAGATCGCCTACTTAAGCGGCTGGATCAGCCGGGAAGAAGTACTGAAAACCTACGAGGTGTATAAGAAAAACCAGTACGGCCAGTATCTGAAAGATGTTCTGGACGGCAAGTATATCGACAGATAAGAGGAAGATAGCTATGACGATCATTGTGACCGGCGGCGCCGGCTTTATCGGCTCGAATTTCATTTTCCACATGCTGGGCAAGTATCCCGACTACCGGATCATCTGCCTGGACAAGCTGACCTATGCCGGCAATCTCAGCACCCTGGAACCGGTGATGAATAACCCCAATTTCCGCTTCGTGAAGCTGGATATCTGTGACCGGGAGGGCGTTTACCGGCTCTTCCAGCAGGAAAAGCCGGATATGGTGGTAAATTTTGCCGCGGAGAGCCATGTGGACCGCTCCATTGAGAATCCCGAGGTGTTCCTGCAGACCAATATTCTGGGTACACAGGTGCTGATGGATGCCTGCCGGAAGTACGGCATCACCCGTTACCATCAGGTCTCCACGGACGAGGTATACGGTGACCTGCCCCTGGATCGGCCGGATCTGTTCTTCACAGAGGAGACCCCCATCCATACCAGCTCTCCCTACTCCTCCTCCAAGGCCGGAGCGGATCTGTTGGTCATGGCCTATCACCGCACCTACGGTCTGCCGGTGACCATCAGCCGCTGCTCCAATAACTACGGTCCTTACCACTTCCCGGAGAAGCTGATCCCTCTGATGATCGCTAACGCTCTGGCGGACAAGCCCCTGCCGGTCTACGGCGAGGGTCTGAATGTCCGGGACTGGCTGTATGTGGAGGATCACTGCAAGGCCATTGATCTGATCATCCATAAGGGTCGGGTCGGCGAGGTCTACAACATCGGCGGTCATAACGAGATGCGAAATATCGACATCGTCAAGATCATCTGCAAGGCTTTGGGCAAGCCCGAGAGCCTTATCACCTATGTGACCGACCGGAAGGGTCACGATATGCG
>JAZNLP010000052.1:0-10067 GCA_045579165.1 Faecousia sp. | reverse complement strand
ATATCCTGCATAGAACCCATGGACTTCATCTGCACCATCTGCTCATAAAAGTCCTGCAGCGTGAATTTATTGGCCCGGAGCTTTTCCTCCATCTCGGCGGCCTTTTTGGCGTCATAGGCTTTCTCGGCTTTCTCGATCAGGCTCAGCACATCGCCCATACCCAGGATCCGGGATGCCATCCGGTCGGGATGGAAGGGCTCAATGTCCTCCAGCTTCTCGCCGATGCCGGAAAATTTGATAGGCTTTCCGGTAACTGCCCGGACGGACAGCGCCGCGCCGCCTCTGGCGTGTGCATCCAGCTTAGAGAGCATCACCGGCTCGATATCCAGCCACTCATGGGAGCTCTGGGCGGCATTCACCGCGTCCTGACCGGTCATGGCGTCAACCACCAGCATGATCTCATCGGGCTTTACAGCCGCTTTGATGTTCTTCAGCTCTTCCATCAGCGCTTCATCCACATGAAGCCGACCGGCGGTATCCAAAAACACCATATCGTGGCCGTGCTGACGGGCATAGAGAACCGCATCCTTCGCAATCGCTATCGGATCAGTCTGACCCTTTTCAAACACCGGGATCCCCAGCTTTTCACCGCAGACCTTCAACTGTGTGATCGCCGCGGGACGGTAGATATCGCAAGCCACCAGCAAGGGGTTCTTGCCCTGACGCTTCATAAGTCCCGCAAGCTTTGCGCCGTTGGTAGTCTTACCGGCGCCCTGCAGACCCACCAGCATCACAACTGTCGGCCCGGCGGGATTGATGGTAATATGCTTTGTATCGCTGCCCATGAGCTTCGTCAGCTCTTCGTTGACGATCTTAACGATCATCTGGGCAGGAGTCAAGGACTCCAGCACATCCGAACCGATACAGCGCTCGGTAACGGTCTTGGTGAAATCCTTACAAACCTTATAACTGACATCCGCTTCCAGCAACGCCATGCGGATCTCCCGCATCGCCTCTTTCACATCCGCCTCTTTCAGGCGGCCCTTGCCCCGAAGCTTTTTGAAGGTCGCGGATATCTTTTCAGTTAAGCCTTCAAATGCCATAGTTTACTCCTTCAGTTCCTCTGCCGCGGCAAGGATACCCTCTGCCAACTCCGCCACAGCCGGATCGGAATGCTGTTTCAGCGTCCGGGCTGCGTCCGAAATGCTCTGAAGCGCCTTTCGGGTCTTGAGGCTGAGGCTGATACAGCCTACATTTTCCTCCATCCGCCGAAGTAAGGCTTCGGTACGGGTGAGATTGTCGCACACAGCCTGGCGGCTGACCCCAAGCGCCTGGCCGATCTCCCCCAGGGAAAGGTCTTGATTGTAGCGCATATCAAAGCATTCTCTCTGCTTCTTTGTAAGCATGCCGCCGTAGTAATCAAACAGCAGCGCCATCTCCAATGCGTCCATCTTTTACCCTCCCGTCAAGCATTATTCCTTGACATCCCGAGCATTATAACACAGTCTGTATCGCTTGTCAAGTATTTTCCCCGTACACCTGTGCTTTATTTTTTCTCTTTTCCAGATACCACATGATGCCGTACACCAGCCAAGCCAGCTCCGCAGGTATCAGCAGCACGCCGCAGAGGACCATTTGCGTAAGAGCAGTCATGGAAATAGCCACCGCAGAATCGCTTCCTGTGCCTGCTGTAAAAACCACCACCAGACAAATGATCTCGATAGCTGTCAGAATGATCACCGGCAGCAATTTCGTAATCACCTTCCGGCTGTTGCGGCACAGGTAAAACTGACCTGCAAAAGCACCAGCGCACATAAGCACAAAAAATACCCAAATCATAAAAAATCTCCTTTATCTGATACAATACCACTTGCTGACCACCTGAGTCTTGATAAAACCCAGGCTTTCATACAGGCGTACAGCCTTATGATTCACCGATGCCACCATCAATGTAAGCGTTTCCGCGAAAGTCCCATGGGCCAGAGCCCGCACCACATCCGCGCCTGCGCCGGGAACCACCGATGCCACAAAATCTATGTTCTGCCCGGAAACTCTGCCGATCCCCAGGAGAGATTCCCCTCTGTGGACGAAGTAGCCGTCGCCTTTTCCCAGCATATCCCGGCCTTCGGTCTGTGACATCCAGACGCTGTTGGGGAGCCTTGCAATCTTTTGATTGTAGATCCCGCGCCAATCCTCCAGCGTATGCTCCTGCACCGGAAACAGCGCCGCATCCGTATCTCCGAGGGTATCGGCAGCGCACTGCATCTGCCAGATTTCTGTGTGCAGCGGCAACCCGTCCGGCACATCCTGCCCGCTGGCAAAGATATGTTCCGCGCCGCAGGCCTTGCAAAACTGGGCACACTCCCCAAGAAACAGCTCCGGCGACCCACTGGACTGGAGCTTAATATAGGCTACAGCCTGATATGGGATCTGTTCCAGAATCAGACTGGCCACGCCGTTTTCCGTAGCAAATACAGGAATATCCTTCATAAGCCCCCTCCTTCCGGTTATGATACCACCGAAACACCAACAAAAGCAAGGGCATAATTGTGAATTTTCCTGAAAAATCCCAATTCGCAGGAAAAAAAGCTTGATTTTTCCGTTGTGCAATGTATAATGAGCATATTATTCCTACAGAAAGGAGGTCTGTCCCATGAAAAAGATTATCTGCAAAAAGGAATATGATACCGAGACTGCCACCTTTATCCAAAAGCGTACTTATGGCTTCTACGGCGATCCTGCCGGTTACGAGGAGTGCCTGTTCCAGACTCCCGGCGGTCTGTACTTCCTGTATGTGCACGGCGGCGAGGAATCTCCCTACCCCACCGAAGATATCCTGCGTCTGGCTAAGACCAAGGTAAACGACTGGATGGAGAATCAGTGATTTTCATACAGTAACTGGCGGCTGCGTAAGCAGTCGCCGTATTTTTATGCCGTTGGGTATTCCTTGACAAATATGGTATGATGAAAAAAGAAGTTCTTTCTATACCTTATATTAAAGGAATGAGCGGATTGAGACGACTGATTGCCCTTTTGGGGCTTGTTTTCCTGCTGCTGACCGGCTGTGGGTCTCAAACAGAATATGCCCAGATAGCCGCCACCACGGCCCCGGTGTATGAGTTTACCTCCCGGCTGTGTGACGGCACGGATATTACGGTCGCTCGGCTGATAAATGAAAGCGTATCCTGCCTGCACGATTATTCCCTCAGCGTATTCCAGGTAAAAGCGGCAGAATCCGCAGAGCTGATCGTTTTGTCCGGGGCAGGCTTGGAAGATTTCCTGTCTGACCTGCTGGAAGATAGGCCGGTTTTGGACGCTTCCCACGACCTTGCCCTTTTGGACAGCTGCCACCATGACCACGAGGATCATCACCACGAGCAAGATCCCCACCTCTGGCTCTCTCCGGAATCTGCTAAAGGTATGTGCCGCAACATCTGCGCCGGTCTTGCTGCTCAATATCCTGCCTATGCAGCTGTTTTTGAAGAGAATCTTGAATATCTTCTAAAGGATCTGGATGCTTTGCAAGCCTACGGGGATACCCAGCTGTCGGGGCTTTCCTGCCGGGAGCTGATTACCTTCCATGACGGCTTCTCTTACTTTGCAAGCGCCTTTGATCTGACGATCCTGGAGGCTGTGGAAGAAGAATCCGGCAGCGAAGCATCTGCCGCAGAGCTGAAATCCTTGATCCAGCTGGTGCGCCAGCAGGAGCTTCCTGCAATTTTCACAGAAACCAACGGCAGCAGCTCTGCCGCGTCTGTAATATCTAAGGAGACCGGCGCAGCCGTTTATCCTCTGGACATGGCCATGTCCGGCGACAGTTATTTTGATGCGATGTACCAAAACATCCACACCATTAAGGAGGCACTGGAATGAATCCCTTTCTTCACGGCGGCGCTTGCGGGGACGCATGCTGTCTGCGGGTGCAGGATCTTCAGGTGACCATCGGCGGCACCAAGATCCTCTCGGATGTGGATCTGCACGTCCATTGCGGCCAGTTGGTTGCGGTGATCGGCCCTAACGGCGCAGGTAAAAGCACCTTTTTGAAAGCTGTTTTAGGACAGCAGGAATACGACGGTATTATTGCCTTTTCCGCTCCCGGTCAGCGGGGGCGCAAGCCTAAGATCGGCTACGTTCCCCAAAGTCCCGCCTTTGACCCCGGCGACCCCATCAGCGTTGCAGACCTGTTTGTCTGTTGCCAGAGCCGCCGGCCGGCATTTCTGGGGCTGTCCAAAGCAAGCCGGCAGTTGATCTTAGAATGTCTGGACCGGGTACACGGCGCGGATCTGATTGATAAGCGGATCGGCACCCTCTCCGGCGGCGAGCTGCAGCGGGTGCTGCTGGCGCTGGCGCTGGAGCCGCTGCCCAACATTCTGATCCTGGACGAGCCATTGTCCGGTGTGGATGTGGAGGGCATGGGCATGCTGATGGACATGCTGGACGAGATCCGCAGGGAGTACGATCTGTCCATTCTCATGACCACCCACGACTTTTCCATGCTGCCCCGGTACGCCGATCAGGTGGTTCTCATCGATCACCGGATGGTCAGCTGCGGCACACCGGAAGAGGTTCTGGGTTCTGACGCCTTCCGTCAGGTATTTCGCATGAACGGAGGTGCTGCAAAATGAGTGTTTGGTACGCATTGTGCGACGCCTTGCCCATAGAAATGCTCCAATGGGACTTTATGAAAAACGCCCTGCTGGCGATTTTGGTCATGGCGCCCCTGTTCGGCATCCTGTCTACCATGATCGTCACCGGTCGGATGAGCTTTTTCTCCGATGCGTTGGGTCACTCTGCCTTCACCGGCATCGCCATCGGCAGCATTTGCGGCATTGCCGCGCCCATTTGGGCAGCGGTGGTGTTCAGCGTGGTGTTCTCCTTGCTGTTTTCCTATGTTCGCAGCCGCAGCAACCAGGCGGCGGACACTCTGATCGGCGTTTTTTCCAGCACCGCTGTTGCTCTGGGTATTTTTATCGCCACCATGGGCGGTGACAGCTTCACGAAATACAATAAATACCTCATCGGCGACATCCTTTCTGTGACGCCTCTGCAGATCGGGTCTCTGGCGCTGGTACTTTTGGCTGTGCTGGTATTTTGGGCATTTTTCTCCAACCGGCTGACCCTCACCGCCATCCATCCCCATTTGGCATCCTCCCGGGGTATTCCCGTGGGGCTTTCCCAGACGGTCTTTACCACCGCCATCGCTGTGGTGGTCACCTTGTCTATCTCCAGCGTGGGCCTTTTGATCCTTAACTCCCTGCTGGTGCTGCCCGGTGCTGCCGCCAAAAATGTAGCCCGGAATCTGAAACAGTACCACCTGTTTTCTGTTTTGTTTGCCCTGATCGCCGGCGTTGGCGGTCTGGTGGTCTCTTATTATTTGGGCAGCTCCGCCGGCGCTTCCATTTCCCTGCTGCTGGCGCTGCTGTTTGCGGTGTGCTTCTGCCTGCGCAAACGGAGGGCATGACCATGGAAGATGTAACCATTTGCCCCATCGCCCGAATGAAAAGTGACTTCCCTACCAAATTCGGTATCCCCCGGCAAAGCGGGCTGGTGGATCAGCTGCGTTCTTACATCGTGTTTGAGCCGGAATTTCGCAATGACGATGCTCTGCGTGGGATCGAAGGCTATTCCCACCTCTGGCTGATCTGGCAGTTTTCCGAAGCGGTTCGGCAAGATTGGTCGCCCACAGTCAGACCCCCCAGGCTGGGCGGAAACACCCGCATGGGTGTCTTTGCCACCCGCTCCCCTTTCCGGCCCAACAATCTGGGGCTGTCCTGCGTCACGCTGCTGGGTGTGGAACATACCCAGGAGCACGGCACTGTCCTTCTTGTGGGCGGCGCTGACTTGATGGACGGCACGCCGATCTTCGACATCAAGCCCTACATTCCCTACAGCGACAGCCGCCCCCAGGCCATTGGCGGCTTTACGGAGGATGCAGAGGAATATCTGCTGCAGGTAGACTTTCCGGAAGCGCTGCTGAGCCGGCTGCCGGAAGAAAAGCGCGGCGCGGCTGTAGCTGTGCTGACCCACGATCCCCGGCCATCTTACCAGAGAAAGCCCGGCAGGATCTACGGGCTGACCTTTGCCGGTTTTGATATCCGCTTTACGGTAGAAGATCCGGTTTTGACGGTAGTAGATGTAAAAAAGATCTGAAAGCAGCGGCTTGGGCCGCTGCTATTTTTTTCTTCCCATTTTTAGGGATTTGTGGTATGATACTTTCGATCATAAAAAAGGAGAACACTATGGTTTCTATCGCAGAACTTCTGTCCCAGGAGCTGGGGCAAAAACTTCAGTATATTGAAAATGTCATCGCCCTGATGGACGAGGGCAACACCATCCCTTTCATCGCCCGCTACCGTAAAGAAATGCACGGCGCTATGGACGACACCACCCTGCGTACCCTGGAGACACGGCTGACCTATCTGCGAAACCTCCAGCAGCGCCGAGACGAGGTGAAAAACGCCATTGAAGGCCAGGGCAAGCTCACCCAGGAGCTGTCCGATGCCATTGATAATGCCGTCACCCTGGCAGAGGTAGAAGATCTGTACCGCCCCTACAAGCAAAAGCGCCGCACCCGTGGCTCGGTCGCCCGGGAAAAGGGCTTAGAGCCCCTTGCCGCTGCTATTTTTCTGCAGGACGGGCAGGATCCCGCCGTTTTGGCGCAGGATTATGTAAACCCCGAAAAGGGCGTGGAAACGGTGGAGGAGGCGCTTCAGGGCGCATCTGACATCATTGCGGAGGATCTTTCCGACGATGCCGCCATCCGGAAAAATCTGCGTATGCTGATGAACCGCAAGGCTGTGCTTTCCTGCAAGGCAGAAGACCCGGATACCGACAGCGTTTACCGGCTGTATTACGATTTTTCTCAGCCTGTTTCCCGGCTGCTGGATCACCAGATCCTTGCCATCAACCGGGGCGAAAAGGAGGGCTTTTTGAAGCCTGTCATCACCCTGCCGGGCAATGACGGCGCGGCTCTGGTCTGCCGGGCAGCGCTGAAGCCCACCGCCTTTGTCTCCGGTTTTGTCCGTGCCGCGGCAGAGGACGCTTATGAGCGGCTGATCTTCCCCTCGCTGCAGCGGGAAGTTCGCAGCGACTTAAGTGAGCGGGCATACAACGGCGCTATCCACAATTTTGCTCTGAACTTAAAGCCCCTTTTGATGCAGCCGCCGGTGAAGGGCTTTGTGACCATGGGCTTAGACCCCGGCTACCGCAACGGCTGCAAGGTGGCTGTGGTTGACCCCACCGGCAAGGTGCTGGCCACCAGCGTGGTCTATCCCACCTTCAGCGAGAAGAAAAAGCAGGAAGCCATCGTGGTGCTTTCCGGACTGATGCGAAAGCACGCAGTCAAGCACATCGCTATCGGCAACGGCACGGCATCCCGGGAGACGGAAGCTATGACCGTGGAGCTGCTGCACAGCTTCCCCGATGCCAGCTATATGATCGTCAACGAAGCAGGCGCTTCTGTCTACTCTGCCTCTGAGCTGGCGGCAGAGGAATTTCCGGATTTTGATGTGAATCTGCGTTCCGCCGTGTCCATCGCCCGGCGACTGCAAGATCCGCTGGCAGAGCTGGTGAAGATCGATCCCAAAGCCATCGGTGTAGGTCAGTATCAGCACGACTGCCCCCAAAAGGAGCTGGACAGCGCTCTGGGCGGCGTTGTGGAGGACTGTGTCAACGCCGTGGGTGTGGATGTCAATACCGCTTCCGGAAGCCTTTTGCGGCAGGTGTCGGGTCTGACAGCCGCCACTGCTAAAAACATCGTATCCTACCGGGAGGAGAACGGCCCATTTGCCAGCCGCGCCCAGATCAAGAAAGTACCCAAACTGGGCCCCAAGGCATTCCAGCAGTGCGCAGGCTTTTTGCGTGTTCCGGAGAGCAAGGAAGTGCTGGATAACACCGGTGTCCATCCGGAATCCTACGATGCCGCCAAGCAGCTGCTGACGCTTTTGGGCAAAGAGGATCTGACCCAGCTGCCTGCCCGGCTGCAGGCGTACGGCACGGCTAAGGCTGCCGCAGAATGCGGCATCGGTGAACCAACCCTCATCGACATTGCCAAGGAGCTTTCCAAGCCCGGCCGTGACCCCCGTGACGAGCTGCCTGCCCCCATCCTTCGCAAGGATGTGCTGGAAATGAAGGATCTGAAGCCCGGTATGGAGCTGACCGGCACGGTGCGAAATGTTATCGACTTCGGTGTGTTTGTGGACATTGGCGTCCACCAGGACGGCTTGGTGCACATTTCCGAGGTGTGCAACCGGCGGCTGCGTCATCCCAGCGAGGCTGTTAAGGTGGGAGATGTGGTGAAAGTGGTGGTTCTGAATGTGGATGAGCAGCGCCACCGGATCAGTCTGAGCATGAAGCAAGCAAAATAACAAGAAAACCCCTCCCGTCGGGAGGGGTTTTTGCGCGATTGACTATCTTGTGGCGGCAAGGTATAATAAGGAAAAACAGTTTAGGTGGTGATCGGCTTGAAACGGATGGGCATATTGCTTTTTGCCCTTATTTTTGTCAGCTGTCTGGCAGGATGCGATACCGCAAAAAACTCTCAGCCTTTGGAAACCGGCAAATATCTGGAGCAGTTGGATGCTGCCTTTTCCGCCACCGAAAATGCCGAAGACCTGCTTCAAACCATCACCCTGACCCATAGCCGAACTGTCGGCGGCGAGACCTTCACCACCGTTTCCCGGGAGACGGTCTCCTGCCAGGATCTCACTTCCGCCGCGCCGCTCATTTACCGGGAGGAGGACGTTTCCTACGGCAGCTACCGGACACAGATCCGGCGCTGTTACAGAACCGGCGATGCATTTTTGACCATTGGCGAAAAGACCTTTTCCGGGGAAGCTAATGCGAAATCCTATCTGCAATCCATGATCCCGGCGGTGCTGTTCCAACCGGAAAACTACGCCGCTGTTACCGCAGAATCCGCCGAAAATGGCGTGATGCTGACATTCCGGGACGCAGCCAAACTGGAAAGCTGGGTCACGGAGCAAGACGCCACCTTGTTGTCCGCATCTGCTACCGCTACCCTGGACACCTCGGGAAATCTGCTGGAATGTTCCTACCAGGCGACCTATACCCAAGGAGACGTCCACTTTGCGCTGGATATCACTTCCCAAACCGCGATCCCGGAGCAGCTGGATCTGAGAAGTCAGCTTCCTGATATCCCTGCTGACCGGGTCATCCTCTCCGATCCGGAGCTGCCGGTACATATTCTCCGGGCTGTGGGAGATCTGTTTACTGCCCGAAGAATCACATCTCAATATACGGAAGTGATCGAAAGCGACGCCATCCGCACCAACCGGCATCAGCAGACGCAGCTTCAGCTTTCCGGTGCAGAGAATGATCTGAGCGCGGATATCTCCTATACAATTAGTCTTTCCGATTATTCCGGCAACAGCACCTCCTCTGTCACCACGGAGCGTTACCGAAATGGCAGACTGACCACCGCTACCGACGGCGAAAAACCTGTGACCACTGACACCTTAAGCCCCCAGGATATGAGGACTCGCTGCGAGGATCTGCTGCTTCTTTCCATGTTTGCCATTTCCTATCTGGATGATGCAGATGTCCAGATTCAGGACGGACTGTGCCACATTTCTCTGGCAGGCGATCAGCAGCTCAACGACAGGCTGTGTCAAAACATCTACGCCCTTCTGGGGGCAGATCTGGATGCTTTATCCAGCGACTATAGCGACGAGCCTGCCACCGGCTATCTGACCTTAGATGCTCATTCGGGCCTCCCGGTGGCAGCCGGCATGACGGTGGAGCGAACCCACGCCATCAACGGCGCTTTCCAGACCCTTACCTATCAGCTGGATCAAACCTACGCTTTTACAAATGAGGCGTCCTGACGGACGGCTCATTTTTTATGCTTCTTTCAGTTTCTTTGCCAGCGCCATGGTCACACCGGCACAGCGGTGGGCCGCAATTTGCTCGAAGGTGGGGTAGTCCATTTCCGCGCTGTCATCTGCCTTGTCGGAGATAGCCCGGATGATCACAAAGGGGATACCGTTTCGGTAAGCAGTGTGGGCGATGGCCGCCCCCTCCATTTCCGCGCAGATCGCTTGGGTGTCGGCAACGATCCGCCGCTTTTGCTCTTTGGAGCAAACAAACTGGTCGCCGCTGGCCACCCT
>JAZNLP010000051.1:0-10722 GCA_045579165.1 Faecousia sp. | reverse complement strand
CTAGCAGCTCCAAAAAATCAGTCGTCCCAACCGGGACGGCTGATTTTTTATTAGCTGTTACAGATTTGAAAGTTCTAAATCGCAACAGGCCGGTGGCATGTTACTGCCACCAGTTCAAAAACTGGTGGCTACATTAATTTTGCTCCTACGGAGCAAAATGCAACCAAATCTGGCTAGCAGCTTTCGATACCAGCCATCCCACCCGGGACGGCTGATTTTTATATGTTGCATGCCTAATCCGGCGACTGCAGGGCTTGCCATGAAAAGAGTTTCCCCGGTGCTGTTGACCAGACAGCACCGGGGGCTTGAAAAAGAGAGGAAATAGAGTAATATGAAATCTCATTCTTACTTTTATTATATGGACTAAATATTAAGCAAAAAAGAGTCGAAATGTTAATAGAGTATGAAGCGGATAAAATTCTGACCCCTAAATTTGTGCAATATGCAAAAAAATCAGTCTGTTTATGCGAATTGAAATACTCCAAGATTGGCCTTAGGTCTGGTACCATTGGGGAAACGCCTGGAAGGACAGATCCTTTCCCTTCCAGGGGAAGGTCAGCTTGCAGGAAAACAGAAAGGGGGCGGGGGAGTCATCCCTTGCGCCGTATTTGTGATCGCCCACCAGGGGATATCCCCGGCTGGCAAACTGCACCCGGATCTGATGCGTTCTGCCGGTGTGCAGACGAACTCTTACCAGACTTTGCTCGCCGCAGGAAAGCCGGGTATATTCCAGCCGTGCCTTCTTAACGCCGCCCCGGGGGCGCTTGACCACATAAACCTTATTCTTCTGACTGTCCTTCCACAGAAGGTCTTCCCAGTCGCCTGTTTCGGGAGGCGTGCCATGTACCATAGCGACATATTCCTTGACCATCGTGCCTTGCTGCACAGCCTGCGACAGGGCCGCAGCAGCCTCTTTCGTTCTGGCATAGACCATGACACCGCCAACATTTTTGTCCAGCCTGTGGACGGGCAGGAAGCTGCCACCCAGAGCTTGGGACAGGGCGGCGGGGACTTCTGCCTGGGAATCCAGCCCCACGGGCTTGATGCAGACAGTAATTGTGTTGTCATGATATAGGATCTCCATGGGATACCTCCTGGTTGCTTTGTTAACAGTATAGCACATTTTTGGGCAAACACAAAGAAAAATCCGCCCCGGAATTAAATCCGGGGCGGTAATTTATTGCTTTTCTTCTGTCTTAAAGAAGTCATCAAACAGGGACGTAGAAGAAGCATCTTCGATGATCTTTTCCTCCATGCAGGCGCTGAACTGAGCGCCGGTCATGGTTTCGTGCTCCAGCAGATACTCTACCACCTGGTTGAGTTTCTGGGAGTTTTCGGAAAGAATCTGGTGACACCGGTCATAAGCCCGGTCGATGAGGCTTTTCACCTCATCATCGATGGTGCCGGCGACCTTTTCGGAATAGCTCTTGGTGGTCTGGTAATCCCGACCGATGAACACTTCGCCGCCATCCAGATAGGAGACAGTACCCAGTCGCTCACACATACCGTACCGGGCGACCATATCCCGCGCCAGCTTGGTGGCACGATCGATATCGTTGGATGCGCCGGTGGAGATGTCGCCCAGGAACAGGGCTTCCGCCACTCTGCCGCCCAGCAGACCTACGATCTGCTCGAACATTTCGTTGCGGGTCAGGTGGGTGCTGTCCTCTTTGGGCATGCTCCAGGTCAGGCCCAACGCCTGACCCCGGGGGATGATGGAGATCTGCCGCACAGGGTCATGGGTGGGCAAATAGTACATAGCCACCGCGTGGCCGGCTTCATGGATTGCGGTTGCCCGCAGATCCCGCTGGAGCTGCACACGGCTGCGTTTTTCCGGGCCTGCCATGATCTTCATCATAGCTTCATTCAGGTCCTCCATGGTCAGCACAGGCCGATTCTCCCGGGCTGCCAGAATTGCCGCTTCGTTCAGAAGGTTGCTCAGATCTGCCCCGGTGAAGCCGGAGGTGGACAGAGCAACGGTGCGAAGATCAACGGTGGCGTCCAGACGCTTACCCTTGGCGTGGACCTTCAGGATATCCTCGCGGCCCTTGGCGTCGGGGCGGCCTACATGGATCTGCCGGTCAAACCGACCGGGACGCAACAGCGCCGGGTCAAGAATATCCGGACGGTTGGTGGCAGCCAGAACGATGACACCTTCATTTCGGGAGAAGCCGTCCATTTCCACCAGAAGCTGGTTCAGGGTTTGCTCTTTTTCGTCATGACCGCCGCCCAGACCGGAGCCACGCTTGCGGCCAACCGCATCGATCTCGTCGATGAAGATGATAGCGGGAGCAATCTTCTTGGCCTGGTCGAACAGGTCACGGACGCGGCTTGCACCAACGCCCACATACATTTCCACGAAATCCGAGCCGGAGATGGACAAAAACTGCACATCCGCCTCGCCGGCCACAGCCCGGGCAAGCAAGGTCTTACCGGTGCCGGGAGGGCCTACCAGCAGCAGGCCATGGGGAATCCGGGCGCCGATAGTCTTAAATTTCTCCGGATTTCGCAGGAAATCAACCACTTCCTGCAGCTCCTGCTTTTCTTCGTCCGCGCCGGCAACATCGTCAAAGGTCACCTTCGTGCCGCCGGGTGTTCCAAGTTGTGTCCGGGCCTTGCCAAAGTTGTTCAGGTGTGCGCCGCTGTTGGCGCGGCTCATAAGGATGAACCATACCAGCATCAGCACAGCGCCAACGATCAGCAGGGGAAGAACAATGTCATAGGGGCTGGATTCCTCCGCAGGATAGAAATGGTAGGATTCCAGAATGCCGCTTTGCAGCTGGCTTTCCAGAAGCGCCGCCATTTCCTGGCGGAAAAGCTCCGGGTCGGCAAGATCGCACAAAAGGCTTGTGCTGCCGCCATAAGCCTCATGGAGGTTTAGCTGGATCAGCTGGCCCTCTACAGTAAAGCTTTTTACCTGCTCATCCAGAAAAAGCTGTACGATCTCGGAATAAGCAAGTCCGTCGGTTTGGTTTCCGAACAGGCCTGTGATCCAGGAAAGCAGCAAAAACAGGATCGCAAGATAGATCACAATGGTGATGATATTACGTTTTTTCAAGACAGGTGCTCCTTAGTTATTCATAAGCTTCCGGCTTCAAAATGCCCACATAAGGCAGATTCCGGTAGTGTTCGTTAAAGTCCAGTCCATAGCCGACCACAAAGGCGTTGGGAATGGTAAAGCCTACGTAATCGGGCTTCAGATCGATGCCGGGTCTTCTGCGCTCGGGCTTATCCAGCAGGGTGCAGATTTTCAAAGAGGCAGGTTCCTTGGAAAGCAGGTGTTTGTAGGTAAAATCCAGAGAGGTGCCGGTGTCATAGATGTCCTCCAAAATCAGCACATGGCGGCCCTTGATATCTGCGGACACATCCCGCTTGACCTGCATATTGCCGGTGGTAGTAGTTCCGGAGTAGGAGGAGATCCACATGAAGTCCATCTGGCAGGGGACGGTGAGCTGGCGGATCATATCCGCGTAAAATACCACAACGCCCTTCAGAACGCCTACCACTACCGGGTCTTTGCCGGCGTATTCTTCCGACAGGATCTTTCCCAGCTCCTGTACCCGCTGGCGGATCTGTTGCTCTGTCAGCAGAACTTTCAGAATATCTTTTTCCATATTGAAACCTCTCTTTTTATTCGGTTTTATCATTGGCAGCGATCGGTTCAAAGCGGATCTGCAGCGCCGGTAAAGCATTGGCGGCGCGTTCCAGATTGACGCCGATGCCATAGATGCCCAAAACGCCCAAATTATCTGCAACGATGGGAACAAGCGGCCGATGCGCCGCAGGGATCTTTCGATCGGAAAACAGCTTTTTCACGGGCTTCGTACCGCCGCTTAAACGGATGGTATCGCCGCTTTGGCGGCAGCGCAGAATCGGTTCTTCCGGCATGGTGACCGTAAATACAGTCCCGGTGTTGATGATCGTATCTGCCTGGGTGCAAGTGACTCGCAGACCCAACTGGGGGATCAGCACGCTGCCGTCTAAGGGCAGGCAGACAGGCGTTAAGGGTGCTTGCCGGTCAGATACTTCCAGCCGGTCATAGTTTCGGTTGAGGGTGACGCCACCGGGGAAGCTGGCTTTTGCCGAAGGCTTGTGGGAAAATACCAAGGCATCGGCCATGGCGATATGCTGCGCTTCCGGCTCCCGGACACCGGCCTTGGTGAGGAATTGCTCCAACACTCGACTTCGCAGAGCTTGGGGCAGCCGGCGCAGGGTGGGGATATCCGGAAGAGTATCGTAATCAGAAAGGGAAGATAGCGTCGCCTCATCCTGCCGCAGCCGTGTGGCAGTGGCGGAGAGATTTTGGCTGATCCGGGGGTTTTCCTGCTTCAGCAGGGGCATGATATGATGCCGGATCCGGTTGCGAAGAAAGATGTCTTCTGCGTTGGAGCTGTCCTCCCGGTGGGGAATGTGGTATTCCTCCAGAAAAGCAAGCACCTGCTGCCGGGTGATATGGAGCATAGGCCGGATGCGGTTTCCGTTCACAGGCGCGATAGCGCCCAGACCCTTCAGCCCGGTTCCCCGGATCAGATGCATCAGCAGGGTCTCGGCGTTGTCGTCTGCGGTGTGGGCGGTAGCGACTTTCCCGGGCAGGCTGTCCAAAAATGCGTATCTTGCATCCCGGGCGGCTGCTTCCAGTCCTTTTTCTCCGGCAGTCACATTGCCGCAGCCAACGGACAGGGGAATGTCATAACGGTCGCAAAACGCCCGGACAAAGGCTTCATCGGCATCGGATTCTGCACCACGAAGGCCGTGGTTAAAATGCGCCGCTGTGAGGGTGATGTCCAGTTTGTCCCGCAGCAGATACAGCCCCCAAAGCAACGCCATGGAGTCCGCACCCCCGGAGACAGCACAGTTGACCCGGTCTCCGGGCTGGAGCATATCTTCCCGTTTCAGCTGCGCTTGCAGGTCATTCAGCATGCTTCCACTCCCGGTCGGTAAAGGTCTGATACGGGCCAAACCACTGCAGCTTGACTGTACCTGTTTCACCGTGGCGGTTCTTGGCAACGATGCACTCGGCAATATTTTTATCTTCTGTATCGGGGTTATAGTAGTCATCCCGGTAGAGCATCATGACGCTGTCTGCGTCCTGCTCAATAGCGCCGGACTCACGCAGGTCAGAGAGCATAGGCCGCTTGTCAGACCGGCTTTCCGCCGCACGGTTAAGCTGGCTCAGGCAAACCACAGGCACATTTAGCTCCTTTGCCATGATCTTCAGCGCCCGGGAGATGTCACTAACCACCGTAACGCGGTTATCGCTTCCCTTGCCGTAGCCGGAGCCCTGCATCAGCTGCAGGTAGTCGATGACGATCAGACCCAGATTGTCCAGTCGGCGGCACTTGGCATTGATATCCGCCACCGTAACGGAGGGGTTGTCATCAATGCGGATATCCGTCTGGCTCAAGGCGGCAGATGCCATGCACAGCTTGTTCCACTCATCTTCGGAAAGCTTGCCGGTGGTCAGCTTCTGCAGCTCGATAAAGCTCTCACTGGCCAGAAGACGCATGGCAAGCTGCTCCCGGGACATTTCCAGATTGAAAACAGCCACGGTCTTCTTGTACTTCTTGGCTACATTTACACTCAGATTCAGCGCGAATGCGGACTTACCCATAGCAGGCCGTGCAGCCACCAGCAAAAGGTCGGACTTGTTCAGACCGTTGATCTTGGCATCCAGATCCCGCAGACCCGTAGACAAGCCGGGAATAGCGGAATCAGACTGACTCAGCTCCGTCAGATGGTCAAATACCTTGTGTAAAATGGTGCCGATATGCTCCAGAGAATCGCCCCGTTCGCCCTTTCGCAGAGCGTAGATCTTCTTTTCAGCAGATTCCAGCATTTCAGCGGGCGTACCCACCTGGGTGGTGACGGTTTCCACGATATCTTTGCCCGCCTGCTCCAGTCCCCGGAGCATGGCTTTGTCCCGGACGATGCCGGCATAGCGCACCACATTGGCAGCTGTGGGGGTGATCTCCATCAGCTGCAGGATGTAATCCCGGGAATTGTCGTGGTAATAGCCAAGCTGGCGCATTTTGTCCAGCACAGTCACCGGGTCGATGGTCTGGGAGTAATTGAACATGGTGTAGATGGCTTCGTAGATCTCCCGGTTTTGCTCCAGATAAAAATCCTCCACCCGCAGCAGACCGATCACATCAGCCACACACCGGCTGTCAATGAGGATAGAGCCAAGGACAGCCTGCTCTGCTTCCAGAGAATGGGGCGGCTGCCGGGAAAGCAGTTCTTCATCCATTGCCATGGCGATGTTCCTCTCTTTCTATAACAGTAGGGCAGTTAGGCTTCTTCGATCTTCACAGTCAGAGGCGCGTTGATCTCATAGCCCAGCTTGCAGGTAACGGTATAGGTGCCGACGCTCTTGATGGTGTCGGCGATGACGATCTTCCGCTTATCCAGCTTGATGCCGGAGTTCTTTTCCAGCGCGTCGGCGATCTCCTGGTTGGTCACAGAGCCGAACAGCCGTCCGGCACCGCCACCCTTGGCGGTGACCACCAGAGTCATCTCCCGCAGCTGCTTGGAAAGCGCCAGCGCTTCTGCCTTTTCCTTGGCGATCCGCTCCTGGGTAGCCTTATCGTTCATACGCATAGTGTTGATAGCATCGGGGGTAGCTTCAACGGCAAGCTTTTTGGGGTGCATGAAGTTCCGGGCATAGCCGTCGGAAACCTCCAGCATCTGACCCTTTTTGCCCTTGCCTTTCACATCCTGCAGCAAAATAACTTTCATAATCGGTTCTCCTTTTTCGTCTTTCTTTGTAAGAGACGGTTAGTTCTCGTAGAATTTGTCAATGGATGCCACCAGCTGATCCAGCACCTCTTTGACGGTGGTGTTTTTGATCTGCGCGCCGGCAGTAGCGGTGTTGCCGCCGCCACCCAGAGGCTCCAGGATCATCTGCACATTGGCCTGACCGATAGAGCGGGCAGAGATGATCACTTGATCGCCGTCGGGATACAGCACAAAGGAGGCGGTGATGCCCACAATGTTCAAAAGCTCATCAGCAGCCTGGGCAGCCAGCACCCGGGAGGTGGCGGTGTTCAGGGCGGCGATGGCGATCTCCTGGCGGTAGAGCCGGGAGGCGCGGATGATCTGATACTTGGCCATGGTATCCTGGAAGTCGTTCTGCAGGAGCTTTTTCACCTCCACAGGCTCAGCGCCCCACTGACGCAGCACCGCGGCAGCTTCAAAGGTACGCTCACCGGTGCGGACATGGAAGCTCTTGGTGTCCAGGAAAATGCCCGCCAGCAGACTCTTGGCTTCAATGGGCAGCACATCCGCTTTCTCCACGGCGTACTGCAGCAGCTCGGTTGCCAGCTCCGCAGCGGAGGAGGCGTAAGGCTCATGGAGGTTGACCACAACGGGGTTAATATAGTCCGCAGCCCGGCGGTGATGATCCACCACGCAAACCTTGCCGATGGCTTCCAGAAGGGGTCTGCATTCCACCTGATCCGGGCGGTTGGTATCCACTACCACCAAAATGCTGTGATTGTCGCACAGCAGCATAGCTTCCTGGCCGGAGATAAAGGTGTTGCGATATTCAGGAACTTGACGAATTTCGTCGATCAGCTTTTGGGCAGCGTTATTCTCAAGATCCAGAACGATGTGGGCAGGCTTACCCTTTTTGCGGCACATACAGCTGATGCCCATAGCGGCACCTACCGCATCCAGATCCGCGTTTTTGTGGCCCATAATAAAGACCTGGCTGCTCTGGCCGATCAGCTCCATCAGAGAGTTGGAGGTGACACGGGAACGAACCTTGCTGCGATGGTCGGCTTCTTTGTTGCGGCCGCCGTAGAAGGTGAAATTGAAACGGTCCTTGATGACAGCCTGGTCGCCGCCCCGGCTGAGAGCCATTTCAATGGCAAGGGCAGCGAAGTTGTAGTTTTCCTCAAAGCTCACCGCATCCACACCGATACCGATGGATAGGGAGGCAGCAAGACCTGCGGGGTTTTCCACCAGATGGATGTCTTCCAGCAGGGAAAATTTATCCTCAACAGCCCGGTTCAGATCTTTCTTTTCGAAAATCAATAGGAAACGGTTCTTTTCCAGCCGCCGCAGCAGACCGTGATAATCCTCGCTCCACTTGGCGATGGCGTTGTTGATCTTGGCGTTCATGCTGGAGATAGCGCCGTCGGTCATGTTCTTGGTCAGCTCTTCGTAATTGTCTACCAAAATAATAGAGACTACCGGCCGGGAACGGATATATTCATCCCGCACCTGGTAAAGCTCCGTCAAGTCGTTCAGATACAGCATACCCAGCAGCGTGCCGTCGGGATCGTCTGCCCGGACGGTTGTGCCGTGGACCCGGTATCTCCGACCGGAAAGGGTGATGTCGTAAGGGGCTTCATCTTTGCCGGAGGTGAGCCAGTTGATAGGGAAATCCGGCAGGACACTGGCAACAGACTGCTCCAGATACCGGTCCTGATAGCCGGTGAGGGAACAGAACCGGTCGTTTGCCCAGATGATGCTGCCTTCGCCCAGACGCACAAGCACCATGGGGAAGGGAATGTCCGCGTTACTGTTGATATCGGCTGCACCGAGGATTGTTTTCACAAAGTTCCGGACCTCTCTGCGCCGCCGGGCGCGGGTGAACAGATGGTAGGCCGCAACGATCAAAAGCAGCGCCATTTCCACCGCGGCCAAAAGGTAATATTCCATAACAACCGCCGCCACGATAAAGGCGACCATGACCGCATAATACAGCCACAGGCTGGGCCAAAGAAGTCTGCCAAGTTTTTTGTTCATATCCGGTCTCACCTCTTGGGGGCACTAAGCCCATATTATCCATACTATAACTGACATTATAGCAAATTTACCGTCCGGACGCAACCTATTTTGAGAAGTTTAACCCTATTATTTTGGTTGCAAAGCGCCGGATAGTTTGATAAAATAAAAGAAAGCAAATTCTGGAGGATGGTCATGGACGAGCAAACCCTGAGATCGCAGATCGGTGCCAACATTGCGGCTTACCGCAAGCGTATGAGCATGACCCAGGCAAAGTTGGGAGAAAAACTGAATTATTCTGACAAGGCTGTGTCCAAATGGGAGCGGGGGGAGTCTGTCCCTGATGTGATCACTCTGATGGCTCTGGCGGAACAGCTGGGGGTCACGGTCAACGATCTGCTGGTGGACGGAAACGCCCTGCCGGAGGATATCGGCTCGGTGGAAAAGACCATGGAGCGGGTGGTGGAGCGGACTCTCAAGCGCAAGGCCAATAAAAATATCATTCTGGGACTGT
Source organism: Faecousia sp. (assembly GCA_045579165.1). GTDB lineage: Bacteria > Bacillota > Clostridia > Oscillospirales > Oscillospiraceae > Faecousia. The sequence continues at coordinate 1,478 of JAZNLP010000051.1, read as the reverse complement.
CGTCCATTTTGGTTTGGTTTGTGGCGCTGCTGCTGTTTGTGCTTTTGTCCACCTTTGGGATAGATAACAGCTGGCTTGCCTTTATCTATGCCGTACCTGCCAACTGCATCGTGCTGCTGAGCCTGCGTTCTGCGTGGAAGGATTTCCGGTGGAACCGGATCTTAATCAGCGGCATCATGTGGGGCGGCCTTATAAGCTTCCATATTGCGCTGCTGGTGCTGCTGCAGGTAAACCTTTGGAAGTTCTATCTGCTGGGTATTCCGGGACAGCTGGCGATCCTTCTGTGGTTCCGGATGTTCCGCCCTGTGGGGAAGGAGAAAGCAGATGGATAAAAAAGAGCTGCGCCGCCAGATCCGGGAGAAAAAGCGGAGCATGACAGAAGAAGAGATCGCCTCTGCCAGCCGGAAACTGGGGCAGTTATTTATTGACAGTCCTCTCTATCAGCAGGCCAGCACCATTTACGGGTATCTGCCTTACAATCAGGAGGTTCGCACAGTTCCTATGCTCCAGCGGGCGCTGGAGGATGGAAAACGGGTGGCTGTGCCCAAGGTCTATGGGGATGAGATGAAGTTTATCTATCTGACAGACCTGTCCCGGGTGGAAGCGGGCTATGCCGGTATTCCCGAGCCTATGGATGATGGCCCGGTGGCGGATGATCCCACAGCGCTGGTGCTGATGCCGGGTCTTGCTTTTGACCCTCAGGGCCGGCGGATCGGATACGGCGGCGGCTTCTATGACCGTTTTCTGGCGGAAGAGCCGAACCATCCTACTTTGGCGCTTTGCTACGCATTTCAAATGGTGCCCCAGATCCCCACAGAGGAATTTGATGTCCCTGTGGACTGTGTGCTGTGGGCATAAGATAGGAGAAAACATGGAACTTCTGGTGATCCTTTTGGTGGCGGCCGCCACCTTCTTCCTGTGTTTCCTGGCGGACAGAGGCTTTACCCGTGTGTTTCGGGGCAAAAAGCAGCATCAGTCCGGCCGGTCTGTCCGGCTGAGCAAACGTTACGGTGCTTTTGGCCTGATTCTGGCGGTGATCGGTCTGGCAGCGCTGATCTCCGGTGGGAGCATGATCCTGGTGATCGGCGGCGGGCTCGTGCTGCTTTTGGGAGCAGCGCTGGCGGTGTATTACATGAGCTTTGGCATCTACTACGATGACGATAGCTTTATTCTTACCACTTTTGGGAAAAAAAGTATCACCTATCGCTACCGGGATATTCGGGGGCAGCTGCTGTATGCCGTTGCCGGCGGCAATGCTCTGATCGGGCTGCACATGGAAGACGGCAGAACCGTTGGGCTGCAGGCCAATATGGAGGGGGCATATCCCTTTCTGGATACTGCTTTCGCCGGTTGGTGCGCCCAAAAGGGACTGAGTGAAGAAGCTTGCAGCTTCCATGATCCCCAGAACAGCTGCTGGTTTCCTAATCTGGAGGGCAAGTGATGCACATACCCAAAGGAGAAACGGCACAGCTGGAACT
>JAZNLP010000050.1:0-11999 GCA_045579165.1 Faecousia sp. | reverse complement strand
GTTATCTGCACCACAATCAGTATAACATAATATCGGCAGAAGGACAATCCTTCTGCCGATAATTGCGTTTTGTAAATGATCTGCTAAAATCCAGCATCTTTGATTATACGGACCGTGTCCACTCCGTAATCAGAAGACCCGGTATGATCCAGATCAGCTCATACAGCAAAATGTTCACCGGTGTCAGCAAATGCTCCGCGCCCACAATGGCAAGCAGCAGCATGATGATCAGGCCTAAGATTCCGCCGATCATATGCACAGCCACGCCGGCAACGCAGGCAAGCCGCAGCGCCCGGGCGCCGGTAACTGCGAAAGCCGCGCCTGCCAGGTCGTCTCCTGTGGTCAGCGCCAAGGCCTCCTGCTCCTCCCCCTGCTCTACCGATGCCAGCTGACGCCGCACCTTTCGGTCGGGGAATGCCATTTTCCGGGTGTTGACCCCAAACTTACCCCGGAGGAAACTTTCGGAAAGCATGAAATCGCCGGTAGTCAGCACCGGAGTCAGTCCCCGGTAGGCGCACAGCGTGGTCAGTCCTGCTGCTGCAGACTTGGTCTTGGTGTAGGTCACCGCAAACACGCCGCACAGCTGACCGTCGATGGCTGCATACACCGCCTGATTGACCCGAGTGCCCTCGGGCATATCCACGCCCATGTCCTGCATAAACGGCAGAACACCCATCAAAACCGCCTCATTGTTGACGATGCCGCCGATGCCGCCGGGATAATACTGCAGGTCGGTTGCTTCATAATGATAGCCGCCCCGGCTGTCCAGCAGCTGGCTGAACAAGGGTGCTGTGCCGTCACCGTCTGCATTCATCAGCGCCGCGGCATAAGCAACCACCTCATCCGGATCCCGCTGGCCGTAAAACTTCACGCCGTTGACCTTGATGCTCCCGGAGGGGAACAGGTCTGCGTCCCCAAGGGGGAATACTGCGTTTTTACTCAGCTGACCAATGCCCCGCCAGCCGCAGATCACCGCACCCAGCTTATGCAACCGCCGCTCCAGAATGGCTTCCGGTCTGCTGAGGGTCACATAGGCAGAAGCAGGAACAGCCACCAGCAGCGCCGCAGAAAAGGCCTGCAGTCCCAGGCTGACAGAATGCAGCACAGCAGCTGCCACGCCGATGCCGACACTGACAAAGAGCACCACAAGAGCATACACGCTAAGGGTTTTTTCCGGTTTTCCGGGCACATTGTAGTGGTCCATGAAGTCCTCTACCTGCCCCTCGCCCCGAACAAAGCCGGATCTGCCCTCATAATAATCGGGCACGCTGACAATGCTGTCCAGACGGATGGCTTTACGCATGGTATCCATCTGCCCCATTTCCGTATTGCGGCGGTGGTAAGCATTCCAAAGGGACATGGTCACATTCAGACTGAACGCTCCGCAGCAAGGAACTCTCTGCTGCTTCAGACACAGGATTCCGTCCAAAAGGCAGGCTGCAAAGCTAAATACCAACAGCGTATTGAGAGAAAACTGCCGCTTCAGCAGATCCGAAATGCCGCCGAGCATCTGATAGCTGCCAAGCATGGCAGACACCAGCAAAGCAAAGAATTGCCAGAAGATCAGAAGCTTCATCCGATCCGGACTGACCATATCCAGAGCATACATCGCCATGGAAGCCACCGAAACCAGGGCGATCAGCAGGCTCGCAAAAATTGCAAGCTGCAGCTTTCCCAATCCCAACTCCGCCAGATCATAGTACCGCTTCTCAGGGCCTGCCACCAGCTTGCGCTTCAGCTCCTGCAGGCGGGATCTGGGGCGAAATACGATAGGCTCCGGAGGGATATATTCCCCAATGGGCTGCTCATATTCCGGTTCCCATTCCTCGGAGAAGGGTTCTACCCGCTCCTCGGCAACAACTGTTTCCTGCTCCGCATCTATTTCTTGCTCCGGATGGTTCTCCGCCACCTGGGACAGTTCATCCAGACGAACCGTATCCCCAGACAGCTGATCCAGGCGAACTGTCTCCTGGGTCAGAACATCCAGGCGAACTGTATCCTGGGTCACGGTTTCCTGCTCCGTTTCCTCTTCCCAGACCCGGACCTCCTCCGGCTCGGGGATCGGCTCTTCCAAAGCTAAGGCTTCCTCACTGAGTTCAATTTCCGATTCTTCTTCGGGAGCTTCTTCCAGAGTTTCTTCCGGGATCTCCTCCCCGCCAAACTCCTTCAGAATCTCATCCAGATCAAATTCCTGTTCCTCGGTTTCCGGAAGCTGCTTGTTTTGTTCATCCATAAAGGTACACCTCCTGCTCAGCCCAGCCTCTGCCGGACTGCCTCATACAGCAAAATCGATGCCGCTGCCGATGCGTTCAGGGAAGAGATCTTGCCTTTCATCGGAATGCTGACCATCACATCGCAGTTTTTTCGCACCAGCTGACTCATTCCCTGGCCTTCGTTGCCAATCACGATGGCGGCAGGGCCTTTCAGATCTGCCTGATACATGGGGACTGCACCTTCGGCAGCCGTGCCGAAGACCCACACGCCCCGTTCTTTCAGCTGGGTGATGGCCACGGTGATATTGGTGACCCGCGCCACCTTCATATACTCCACCGCGCCGGCGGATGCCTTTGCCACCACCGCCGTCAGACCCACGCTGCGGCGCTTGGGGATGATGACACCGTGGGCTCCTGCACACTCCGCGCTTCTTAAGATCGCGCCCAGATTGTGAGGATCAGTCAGCTCGTCGCAAATCACGATCAGCGGCTGCTCGCCCCGGTCCTCTGCCTCCTGAAGAATGTCGTCCAAGGTGGCATACGCATGGGCCGCCGCCAGGGTGATCACACCCTGGTGGGCATGGGTGGTGCTCATGGCATCCAGCTTGCGCCGGTCCACCGGCACTACCACCGCGCCTACTTCTTTTGCCTGGGCGGCCAGGTGCTGCAGCGCCCGATCCGTATCGCCGGAAGCGATAAATACTTTGTCAATGGTTCGTCCGCTGCGAATGGCTTCTGCCAGGGCATTCCGGCCCTCCAGCTGACCCTCTATTTCCTCTACAGGCGCCGGTGCGCTCCGGCGTCGTTTCTCATGCATAGCTTTCCACCCCTGATCCGGTAGGCCTTAGGCCATCCGTACATATTTATATTCATTATAACAGATGAATCCGCTTCCGACAACTGGAATTTTTCCATTGTTACACCTATGACACAAACTTTTTATAAATATTTCATTTGCTTATTTCGCCATCTTATTTTATAATGATATCGCATGCAATTTTACCTGAAAAGGATCTTGTATATGAACACATCTTCCAATGCGAAAACAAAGCGCCGCAGAAGCGGTTTACAGATACTGCTTACAACATTCCTCTGCTTTGGGATGTTGATAGCTTTTTTGTGTTTCTTTTCCGCCCAATGGTATGTGCGTGTTTACGGTCGGATCGGCTTCGACTCGGTTTTATATACGCTGACCAACAGTCTGGGCGGTATGCAAAGCGATCTGATCCTGTCGTATTTGAAAGGCGCAGCCTTGCCTGCCCTGCTGTGTGGCTTGGCAGGATGTTTATTGCTGTTCTTCCCCTGGAAGCTGCATCTGAAGCGCTGGATCTGCGTCTGTCTCAGTTTGGCGCTGAGTTTGGGCCTTGTGATCCACGCAGCCTTTAATGTGGAACTGGTTGACTATATCCTTGCCCGAATCCGGGCATCCAGCCTGTATGAAAACGACTATGTAGACCCTAACCAGACACAGATCACATTCCCGGAAGAAAAGCGGAATCTGGTCTACATCATGCTGGAATCCATGGAGACAAGCTATCTGTCCACCGAAGATCAGGGCGCGCTTAACTACAATCTGATCCCGGAGCTGTATGATCTGGCAAAACAGCACACGAACTTCTCCCACAACGACACTGTCGGCGGCTTCCGCCAGGTGTCCGGTGCCAGCTGGACTGTGGGTTCTATGGTAGCCCAAACCGCCGGTGTCCCCCTAAAGACTCCGGAAGGGATCAAAGACTGGCAAAACGGCTACGGAAAGGACGGAACTTTCCTTCCCGGTTTGACAACCATATTCGAAATTCTAAAGGAAAACGGCTATTACCAGTCTCTGATGGTCGGTTCTGATGCCAATTTCGGCGGCAGAAAAACCTATTATAAGACCCACGGTGTGGATAAGATCTACGACCTTTACACTGCGCGAAAGGATGGCATCGTTCCCAAGAATTACTTCGAGTGGTGGGGCATGGAGGATAAGTACCTGTTTGAGTACGCAAAGCAGGAGCTTACCCAGATCGCCGCCCAGGAGCAGCCCTTTGCCTTTACCATGCTGACGGTGGACACCCATCACATCGGCGGCTACGCCTGCGAATACTGCGGCAACGACTATAAAGAAAACTATGACAACGTGATCGCCTGCTCCAGCGCTCAGGTCAGTGCTTTTGTGCAGTGGCTGCAGGAACAGGATTTCTACGAGAACACCACGGTGATCGTCACTGGTGACCACTGCTCCATGGACAAAGGCTATTTCAGCCGAAATGTAGACGAAAGCTATGACCGCCATGTCTACAACTGTTTTATCAACGCCCCTGTGTCCACAGACAACACAAAGAACCGGCAGTTTAGCGCTTTGGATCTGTTTCCTACTACCCTCTCCGCTCTGGGCTGCCAGATCGAGGGCGACCGTTTGGGTTTGGGAACTGACCTGTTTTCTGATACCCCCACGCTCACCGAGCAGTTGGGGTATTACACCCTTAACAAAGAACTGGCAAACCGATCCGAATTCTACAATCAATTTTACCAGGAATCAACAGAACCCACTTCTAACACCGCGGCTTCCTAAGGAAGCCGCGGCTTTTGTCAGAAGTTAACAAAAAATTTACGGCCATATTATGAATCTTTGATTGCGGCTACGGAGAAAATGTGATATGATTTCCCCAAAGAATGCCCAAGGAGGCGAAAAAATGGAGCAAAATCGCAACAACTCCAACTCCCCCAACAAAAATAACCCCAAAGGCGGCAAGCGGCCAAGGGGAAATATATGGCTGATGCTGGTGATCACCGTAGCGATCATTCTGATCATCAGTTCTGTTTACAGCGCCATCGTCAGCAGCCAGTACCAGGAGACCGACTTTTCGCACTTTATGCAGGCATGGGAAGGCGGCCAGCTGGTAGAGGTGGAGCTGCACTATGACCGGGTGTATTACCTGACTAAGGACGAAGCGGAAAAGCCCGCAAGTCAGCAGAAAGCCTGCTTCACCGGCCTGCCAAACGGCGATATCCTGTCTCTGGCGGAAAAGCTGGATTCCCAGGGTATTAAGGTCAACCAGGTGATTGTAGAAGATAACTCCGGGATCATGCTGATCCTGTACTATGTGATTATGTTTGCCCTGATCTTCGGCGGTATGAGCCTGATCAGCAAGCGCATGAGCGGCGACGGTATGATGGGCGGTCTGGGAAAATCCAAGGCCAAGGTCTACATGGAAAAGCAGACCGGCGTGACCTTCCGGGATGTTGCCGGACAGGATGAGGCCAAGGAAAGCCTGCAGGAGATCATCGATTTCCTTCACAACCCTCAAAAGTACACCGAGATCGGCGCGAAGCTGCCCAAAGGCGCGCTGCTGGTTGGTTCTCCCGGTACCGGTAAGACCTTGCTTGCCAAGGCGGTCGCCGGCGAGGCAGGCGTTCCCTTCTTCTCCATGTCCGGCTCTGATTTTGAAGAAATGTTTGTGGGTCTGGGCGCCAGCCGTGTCCGGGATCTGTTCCAGCAGGCTGCTAAGGTTGCCCCCTGCATCGTGTTTATTGACGAGATCGACGCGGTAGGCCATACCCGGGATGCCCGTTTTGGAACCAACGACCAGACCCTCAACCAGCTGCTGGGTGAGATCGACGGCTTTGATTCTTCCAAGGGTATTGTGATCCTGGCAGCCACCAACCGTCCGGAGATCTTGGACAAGGCGCTGCTCCGTCCCGGTCGGTTTGACCGACGGATCACCGTGGACAGACCCAATCTCCAAGGCAGACTGGACACCCTGAAGGTCCATACCCGTAAGATCAAGCTTGCTGAGGATGTGGATCTGCGGAAGATCGCCCAGGCTACTGCCGGCGCAGTGGGCGCGGACCTTGCCAATCTGGTCAACGAAGCCGCCCTGCGTGCTGTGCGCCAGGGCCGCAAGCTGGTCAATCAAGAGGATCTTTTGGTGTCCTTTGAAACAGTCATTGCCGGTACAGAAAAGAAAAACACCGTTCTGACCGACACCGAAAAGCGCATGGTCGCCTATCACGAGGTAGGACACGCTTTGGTCTCCGCCCTGGAAAAGCACGATACCCCGGTCACGAAAATCACCATCGTGCCCCATACCGAGGGCGCACTTGGCTACACCCTGTACCTGCCGGAAGAGGAAAAGTTCCTCTCCACCAAGGATGAGCTTCTGGCAAAGCTGCGCTCCCTGCTGGGCGGACGGGCTGCAGAGCAGATCGTCTTTGCCACGGTGACCAACGGCGCTGCCAACGATATTCAGCAGGCCACCGGACTGGCGCGGAACATGGTCGCCCTTTACGGCATGAGCGACGAGCTGGGTCTGATGGCCACCGCCACTGTCCGCAGTCAGTATCTGGAGGGCGAAGCCCATCTGGACTGCTCTCAGGAAACTGCCGCCAAGGTGGACTTGGCTGTGCAGAAGCTGCTCACCGATGCCTATACCGCTGCGCTGCAGCTTTTGACGGATAACCGGGAGCTTCTGGACGAGATCTCCGAATACCTGCTGGTCAAGGAGACCATCACAGGAGACGAGCTTATGGCCTTCCTTCCCAAAGAGAAGCCCGCTGAAGAATAAAAATATGCGCCCGCGGCGTTCTGCCGCGGGCGCAATCTTTTTGTAATATTAGCCAAAGGCATCCAGCACCAGCTTAAATGTGCCATAGATCCCCGCATCATTTCCCAGGGAAGCCAGATTGAACCGGGTGCCCCTGCAGGCAGGAAATGCGAATTGTTGGAAGTACCGGGCAGCACCGTCCAGAAGCATTTGTCCGGCTTTGCTGACACCGCCGCCTATGACCACCACTTCCGGATCAACCACACAGCAAAGATCCGCCAAAAGCTGACCCATATAGCTGTAAACCTGCTCCATAATTGCAAGGGCTGCTGTATCCTGCGCCTTGGCAGCGTCAAACACATCCTTGCAGGTAACGGCCTGCAGCGACCGCAGAACGCTTGGGGTATCGTGGCTTTCCAGATAGCGCTTTGCCAAACGGACGATACCGGTGGCAGAGCAGTAAAGCTCCGCGCAGCCGCGCTTTCCACAGGTGCAGGCTTCCGGCTCATCCCGCTCCAGCGTCAGATGTCCGATCTCTCCCGCAGCGCCGTGTGCGCCGCCTACCGGCTTTCCGTTAAGGATGATGCCGCCGCCAACGCCTGTTCCCAGGGTGACCATGACCATATTCTCGCAGCCGCTGCCCTTCCATGCCTCGCCCAGAGCCGCCATATTGGCATCGTTGTCTACCCGGACAGGAAACCCGGTCAGCGATTCCAGTGCTTGCTGCACAGAAAAAATTCCCCAGCCCAGATTATGGCATTCGTACACCGTGCCGTCACTGCCCACCGGGCCCGGCACGCCCAGACCAATTCCGATGACAGCATCCGCAGAAATCCCCTTTTTCTTCAGGTATTCTGCCACAGAATCCGCCACATCCGGAAGAATCGCTTCTCCGCCGTTTTCCGTAACGGTAGGAATCTCCCATTTATCCAGCAAAGTGCCTGCCTCATTAAAAAATCCAAGCTTTACTGTGGTGCCGCCAACATCCACACCAAATCCGTACCGCATACTTTTCCCTCTTTCCTGTAAAGTCAGCTCTATTATACATCCCTTGCTCTCAAAAAGCTAGTCCCACAGCGGATATTTTATTTTTGCACAAACCGGAAGGATAAAGATAGTTACTTATGCTACTTGCGTTTATTTGAGTTTTGCTGTAACATATATGTAAGAGAAAAAATACTGAAAGGAAGGTTTATGGATATGATCAAAGTGGATATTTCCAATGTATGGGGACAGCTTTCCCTGCCGGATCTGCTCTCTGTGGAAAAAGAGGTGGCTGCTGCCCACCAGACTCTGACTGAGGGTAGCGGTGCAGGAAATGATTTTCTCGGCTGGCTGAATCTACCGGTGGCCTCTGAGACCGAAGAAATGCGCCGCATTCGTCTGGCGGCTGACCGGATCCGTTCCGATTCCGATGTGTTCATCGTGGTAGGTATCGGCGGCAGCTACTTAGGCCCCCGGGCAGCCATCGAGCTGATGCAGGGCTGCAACCACAACATCGGCAAGGGCAAGGGCAATCCCCAGATCTTCTTCGCCGGCAACGGCCTGAGCACTCGAGCATGGAATGAACTGATGCGTCTGCTGGAAGGCAAGGACTTTTCACTGGCTGTTATCTCCAAATCCGGCACTACCACCGAGCCCGCCATCGCTTTCCGCGGACTGAAATGGATGCTGGAGCGTAAGTATGGCACAGACGGCGCCAAGAAGCGCATCTACGCCATCACAGACCCCTGTAAGGGCGCTCTGCGGCAGATGGCTACCGAGGAAGGCTGGGAGACCTTTGTGATCCCCCCAGATGCCGGCGGCCGCTACAGCGTTCTGACTGCCGTCGGTCTGCTGCCTATGGCTGTTGCGGGAATCGATATTGGCAAGGTCATGGCCGGCGCTTACGAAGCAAAGGAAACCTATAACAATCTGCGTTCTTACGAAAATCCTGTATGGCTGTATGCCGGTGTCCGGAATCTGCTGTACCGCAACGGCAAGTGCATCGAGCTGCTGGAATCCTTTGAGCCCGGCTTTAAGATGCTGGGCGGTTGGTGGCAGCAGCTGTTCGGCGAATCCGAGGGCAAGGACGGCAAGGGTATCTTCCCCGTCACCGCGGAATTTACTGCCGACCTGCACTCCCTGGGTCAGATGATCCAGCAGGGCGAACGGAACATTTTCGAGACTATGGTGCGCTTTGACGCCCCTGAGCAGAAGTACACCGTCGGCTCTGACTATAAGAACCTGGACGGTCTGAACTACTTAGCCGGCAAGACCCTGGACTTTGTGGATGAGCAGGCATATCTGGGCACGCTGGCTGCCCATGTGGACGGCGGCGTTCCCGTGATCACCATGGACATGGGTGGGCTTAACGATGAGAAGTTGGGCGAGATCTTCTACTTCTTCGAGCTGTGCTGCGGTGTCAGCGCCTACATGCTTGGCGTCAACCCCTTTAACCAGCCCGGTGTAGAATTCTATAAGCGCAATATGTTCAAGCTTCTGGGAAAGCCCGGTTATGAGAACTGATCGATAATTTATCCGGTAAATATGCAAATTCCCTATTGCAAAATCTGCCGTAAGCTGTTAGAATTACCATAAGCCATAAATGGCACAGCAAAGGAGGAAAATCCTATGATTCATGTTATTATGGGCCTGAAGGGCTCCGGCAAGACCAAGAAGATGATTGACTCCATCAACGAGACTCTGGCAAATGTCAGCGGTGATGTTGTCTGCATCGAGTACGGCAAGAAACTGACCTATGATATCAACTATCGCGTCCGTCTGGTGGACTCCAAGGAGTACGCTATTTCCAACAGCGATATGCTCAAAGGTCTCTTGAGCGGCCTGCATGCCGGTAACTTCGACATTACCCATGTTTACATCGATAACCTGTATAAGACCATCGGCAGCGACCGGGAGAACGGCGAGGCTTTTGTGGCTTGGTGTGCTGCGTTTGCAGAAGCAAACAACATGAACATCACCATCACCATTTCTGACGATCCGGCCTGTGCTTCTGAGGCTATGAAGCAGTATCTGTAAGCGAAAAACGACGAATGCGCCGCTGCAAAAGCAGCGGCGCATTTGTAACCTTTTTTCGGCTGGTTGTCCGGCAAAACCGGCGTTTTTTGCGGAATTCCCCGGTTTTTTCCCTAAAAACAGACTTTTTTACCCCAAAAATCTCTTGACAATCCGTAATCGCAGTGCTATAATGCGTAACCGTGTTGTAACTCTTTTTACAAAGTTACGAAACGGAAAGGACTGATTTTTCTGAAACGCAATTGCCTGTGGAACCGCTTAGTGTGCCTTGCGCTGTGTTTTATCACCGTACTGCTCACCGCCAGTCCCGCTGCTGCGCTTTCTTCTCCTGTCCCGGACACCGCGCAAGCGCTGTCCCAAGAGACGCTTATCCACCCTGTCAGTAAGGTGCGTGCCGCACCCCAGCCCAACACCGTCATTATCGGTTGTCTGGAAAACGGTACGCCTGTCAATATTCTGGGTGATTACGGCAGCTACTACCAAATCGATTGTCATGAAATGATCGGCTATATCCGCAAGGAACAGATCACCATGGATGCTTCCGGCAGCTTCCTTGTAAGCTGTCAGCCTACAAGCTCTGAAACTACATACATGAACGCCCACTCCCCTGCTCAGGCGCTGGAGCTGGCGGGGCAGATCCGGGAACTGGCGATCCTGCATTACGGTATCCGCTATGTAATCGGCGGCACCGGTCCCCGGGGCTTTGACTGCTCGGGGCTTACCCAATATGTTTTTGGGAAGAACGGCTACTCCTTGAAGCGTACTGTTGCCCAGCAGCTGCAAAGCGGCGTGATCATCCCCAAGGAAGAACTGCAGTGCGGCGATCTGGTGTTCTTCAAATACACCACACGCACCGGCTCTCTTTATAGTCATGTGGGTATCTACATCGGCAACGGACAGATCCTCCACGCCAGCAGCACCCGGGGCGTGACGGTTGACAATCTGGCTACCCCCTACTATACGCAGCACTATCTGTGCGCCCGGCGGGTCATCCTGTCCGACCTGGCGTGCATCAGCACCACCGCCACTACCGGCGCTACCCAAAACATCAACAGCGCCTATTGGCGTGAAAATTCCCAGACAGCCTAGTCTGGGAATTCTTTTTTCTGACAGAAAAAAACCAAATCTCCTCTTTACAAAAGAGATTTATTTTGCTATAATAACTTGGCTTTCAAGCAGATGCGCCGGTGGCTCAATGGATAGAGCATCGGATTCCGGTTCCGAGGGTTGGGGGTTCGAGTCCCTTCCGGCGTACCATAATAAGTGGACGCTATCTTGGCGTCCACTATTTTGTTACCTATATTTTAGAACATAAGTTCGATAAAGCCTTGACCTTTTCGAAGGACTGTGATATAATATTTACAGATTAATTCGAAAGGAAGTGTGTGATATGAACCCCAATTCTGCTCAGAAGAGGATTGCATTTGGCTATAACCGGGATTACGGAAAGGTCGCAATCAATGAAGGTCAGGCCGCTGCGGTGAAGCTGATATTCATGTACTATCTCGATGGCAAAAGCCTGGCAGAAATAAAAGATATCTTAGAAGGCCTTTGGATCCCTTCTCCGCAAAATAAACCGAAATGGGGCAAACAGGTGCTATCAAACATTCTGTCCAATGTGCATTACTTGGGTTCTGACATATACCCGCCTATCATCACACAAGAGGACTTTGACAGGGTACAGGAAATTAAAGGTACCAAAGCAGCACAATTTGCGCCCCATTCCACGGGAGATAATAGGTCATAACGGAGAAATATAAAAAAGGACTTCCATTTTCGGGGATTTATGGTAATACCATAGCCAACCTAAAGGAGGTCCTTTTTATGATCATTACAGTAAAGCAATCACCCCGGCTGCCCAAAGTGGTACGGCCAACACGGGTCGCTGCATACTGCCGGGTCAGCACCATGCAGGAGATTCAGCACCACAGCCTTGAGGCACAACAGGACTACTATGAGAAACTGATTTCCAGTCGCCCGAACTGGATCTTTGCTGGAGTGTATACCGATCAGGTGTCTGGTCGGCACAATTTAAAAATGCGGGATTTTCAGCGGATGTTGGAGGATTGCCGGAATAGGAAAATCGATTTGATCCTCGTGAAATCCATCAGCCGGATGGGAAGAAATACAGTGCAGTTTTTACAGGCCTGCAATGAACTCAATGAGCTTGGGGTGGATGTGTATTTTGAGGTCGAGAAACTGCATATCAATGATCCGCAGGCTATCCGGCTCCTTACCA
>JAZNLP010000049.1:0-3329 GCA_045579165.1 Faecousia sp. | reverse complement strand
CCTCATGAATCCGGGCATCGGGCTTGTCCACCTTGTTGACGGCCACGATCACCTTGTGGCCCAGCTCCAGGGCCTTTTGCAGCACAAAGCGGGTCTGGGGCATGGGGCCTTCTGCCGCATCCACCAGTAGAATGACTCCGTTAACCATCTTGAGTATCCGCTCCACCTCGCCGCCGAAGTCCGCGTGACCCGGGGTGTCCACGATGTTGATTTTGGTATCCTTATAATAAATGGAGGTATTTTTTGCAAGAATGGTGATGCCCCGTTCCCGTTCCAGATCTCCGGAGTCCATCACCCGCTCGGTGGTGGCCTGGTTTTCCCGGTAGATACCGCCCTGCTTCAGCATTTCATCCACAAGGGTGGTCTTGCCGTGGTCAACGTGGGCAATAATGGCAATATTGCGGATATTTTCCTGTGCCGCCATGAAAAGTGCCTTCTTTCTTCTGAAAAGTGTCTCATAATGTTTTAACCTTAAAAATATAGCATACATACAAGGTAAATGCAAGATTTTCGGGAAGAATTACCAAGAGAAATTCCCAAACCCAGCCTCTTGGCAAAGGGCGGGATTTGTGATATACTGTCGAAAAAGGAAGGAGGGCGACTTATATGCGAAGAATGATCGCGCTGGCGCTGTGCGTTTTGCTGCTTGCCGGCTGCGCCCGGGAAACGCCCCCGCCGCCCCAGACGGAACCGACCGCGACTCAGGGGGATACCCAGCCTGCTACTGAGCCTACCGTGCCCACCCAGCCTCAGCCGCTGGAGCCGAACCTGCCCGAGCCGGAGGAGAATCCCTATTACCCATCGGATTTTGTTTATGAGGACGGATTCCTCACCTGCACTGCCGGGGAGACACTGACGGGCATCGATGTTTCCGCCCACCAGGGGCTGATCGACTGGCAGCAGGTTGCCGCCGCCGGGGTGGATTTCGCCATGATCCGGGCAGGCTACCGGGGCTATAAATACGGCCAGGTCAACGAGGATTCCACTGCCCACATGAACATTCAGCTTGCCCAGGGGGCAGGACTGATGGTGGGTGTGTATTTTTACTCTCAAGCCATCAGCGTTGAAGAAGCGGTGGAAGAAGCCAACTTCCTGGTGGAATTTCTGGAGGGCTATACTCTGGAGCTGCCGGTGGTGTTTGACTGGGAGCGCTACAGCGACGAGGCGCGCACCGCCAATGTTTCCGGCAGAACAGTCACCGACTGCGCCATCGCCTTTTGCGATGTGATCCGGGGCAGCGGCAGAGAGCCTATGATCTATTTCAATTCCAACCAGGCGCTGAATCAGCTTTCCCTGCCGGAGCTGACGGAGTACGGTTTCTGGCTTGCCCAGTATGATACCTCTGTTTGGTTTCCCTACAAGGTGGACATGTGGCAGTATACCAATAAGGGCAGCGTGCCCGGAGTCAACACCAATGTGGATCTGAACATCGGCTTCTTTCAAAAAGACGCAGTATAAAAACCCTCCCCCGGGGAGGGTTTTTATATGCCTTCTCCCGGGGAGAAGGTGGCCGAGCGCAGCGAGGTCGGATGAGGAATGCGGGCAGAAACAGTAAGATGATCTCTTTGTATCAGGCTTTTTCCGCACCTGACATTTCGCCGTTCCTCACCCGTCTTTTTGCTTCGCAAAAATCCACCCTCCCCCCGGGGGAGGGTAAAAAGACCTCCCTCGTCAGAGGGAGGTTATTGCTATTTTCGTTCCAGTTGTGCCTTTGCAAGGGCGACATACTGCCGGGCGTCCTCCATGGTCGCCTCTTTTTCTGCGTCCGTCACCGGGCGTACCACCTTTGCGGGACTGCCCAGCACCAGCGAGCCTGCCGGGGCATTTACCTTTCCCGTGACCAGCGCCCCTGCGCCTACCAGACAGTCGTCTCCCAGCACCGCGCCGTTCAGGATTACCGCGCCCATGCCGATGAGACACCGGTCTCCCACGGTACAGCCGTGGACGATGGCGCCGTGACCGACGGTGCAGTCCTTGCCGATGGTCACCTTTTCGTGAATGACGCAGTTGTCCTGAATATTACTGCCTGCGCCGATGGAAATAGCGCCCAGATCGCCCCGGATCACCGCGCCGTACCAGACGCTGGCGTTTTCTCCCAGAGTCACATCCCCTACCACCGTGGCGTTGGGGGCGATGAATGCGCCGCTTACCTTCTCCGTCATAAAAATCCGCTCCTTTTTTCGCCTATCATACCACGCCCCGGGAGAAAATGCAACGAAAGAAGATTGGGTCTTTTTTCTGGGGAAAAACTGTGGTAAAATGATAGAAAATGTGAGGTGAGTGTCATGAAAACCTGTGTGATCTTCTGCGCGGGAGAATTTGACAGCTTAATAAAGCCTATCCAGCCGGGGGATCTGGTCATCGCCGCAGACGGCGGTCTGCGTCATACGGAAGCTATGGGGATCAAGCCGGATATCATTCTGGGAGACTTTGATTCTCTGGGCTATGTGCCTGCGGGGGCGCAGGTGTTCCCGGCGGAAAAGGACGATACCGACTGCATGCTGGCGGTGCGCTGGGGACTTAAGGAAGGCTGCCGGGAATTTCTGATCTACGGCGGGCTGGACGGCCCACGGCTTTCCCATACGGTGGCGAATTTTCAGACTCTGGAGTTTTTGCAGGAGCATGGGGCAAGGGGCATCCTTGCAGGAAAGCGGGAGCTGGTGAGCCTGTTTACTCCGGGGGTGACGGTGTTTCCGCCCCAGGCGGAGGGGTATCTGTCCCTGTTCTGCATGGGCGCGCCTGCCCGGGTGAGTCTGGAGGGACTTTTCTTTCCTCTGGAGGACGGGGTTTTGACACCGGCGTTTCCCCTGGGGGCAAGCAACCGGTTTGTGGGCAAGCAGGCGCGGATCACCGTCCATGAAGGCAGCCTCTTAGCCATCTGGGACAGACCCGCCGGACTGCCGACGACAAAAATGTGCTTGCCCCCCTCGTTTTGAGGGTAGCGAAGCGAATCTAAATAAAATTGCGGAGCAATTACAATAAACTTGGTGGCCGAGCACCGGCGAGGCCGGGGGGAGTAAAATCTGCACAGGCAACTCCCCCAGTCACGGCTAACGCCGTGCCAGCCCCCTCAAAACGAGGGGGCCAAGGGATATTGCAAAAATTAACAAGGAGGGGCCGATATGGGTTCGTTCCGAAAAGAAGAGTTGATCCCCCGGCAGGAGCTGCCGGTACGGAATACCGACCCGGCGCTGGGACTGACCGCAGAGCAGGCGCGGCAGCGGCAGGCCGCCGGCTGGGCGAATACCGAGCCGCCCGGAGCGGGACTGACGGAAAAGCAGATCGTTACCCGAAATTTATTGACATTCTTTAACCTGGTGTTTGCCATT
>JAZNLP010000048.1:0-10337 GCA_045579165.1 Faecousia sp. | reverse complement strand
GGAATTGGTTTCCAAAATGGCAAAGGATGTGGTCTGCATCACTGCCAAAGGCAAGCCTATCAAAGCGAAAACCGTTGGTCAACAGACCTATATGAAAGCCATTCAGAACAATACCATCACCATTGGCGTTGGCCCTGCCGGCACAGGTAAGACTTATCTGGCTGTGGCAGCGGCGGTGGCTGCGTTCCGGGAGCGGACAGTCAATCGCATCATTCTGACCCGCCCTGCGGTGGAAGCGGGGGAACGGTTGGGCTTCCTGCCCGGCGACCTTCAGAATAAGGTCGATCCGTATCTGCGCCCGCTGTATGACGCGCTGTATGACATGCTGGGCCCCGAAACTTTCCAGAAGTATCAGGAGCGGGGTTCTATCGAGGTTGCCCCTCTTGCGTATATGAGAGGCCGCACTTTGGATGATAGTTTTATCATTCTGGACGAAGCCCAAAACACCACCCGGGAGCAGATGAAAATGTTTCTGACCCGCCTTGGTTTCGGCTCAAAGATCGTCATTACCGGCGATGTGACCCAGATCGACCTGCCGGAGGATAAGGTGTCCGGCCTTAAGGATGCGGTACGGGTTTTGGAGGGTGTAAAGGATATTGCTATTTGCACCCTGACATCTGCGGATGTGGTGCGTCATGCCCTTGTTCAGCAGATTATTAACGCCTATGAAAAGGCGCAGCAGAAAGCGGAACAAAAGAAACTGGATAATAAACAGAGGAAAAACAGCTATGGCAAAACACAAAATTAACATCACTTATGATATTTTTACGGTGAAACAGCCGTTTGTAAGCGCTGTTATCCGCAAGTGTATCAATGCTACACTGGATGCTGAGCGGGTAGATGCGGACTGCGAGATCAATGTGCTTATCACCAACGACCGGGGCATCCATGCCATCAACAAAGCAAGCCGGGATGTTGACAAGCCTACGGATGTGCTTTCGTTTCCGATGTTTCAGCTGACGGCAGGCGATCTCCCGGAGGATTGGGAAGAATACATGGATCCCGGCACAGGCCTTTGCCCCCTTGGGGATATGTGTATCTCTTTGGAACGGGCTGCGGCGCAGGCGAAGGAGTTTGGACACAGCGCAAAAAGAGAAGTTGGATATCTGACCATCCACTCGATCTTGCATCTGCTTGGTTACGACCATCTGGACGAAGGAGAGCAGAAAGCACAAATGCGCGCCCGGGAAGAGGCGATCGCCGCTACCATCCCCGGTATGAGCAGAGCATAAGGAGCATCACATATGAAGACAAAAACCGCTATGATCACCATTGCCGGACGGCCCAATGTGGGCAAGTCCACGCTGACGAATTTCCTTGTTGGCGAGAAGATCGCCATTGTTTCCAATAAGCCCCAGACCACCCGCAACCGCATCTGCGGCATCACCACAAAAGGGGATACTCAGTTTGTGTTTGTGGACACTCCCGGTTTTCACCGCGCCCGCACGAAGCTGGGCGATTATATGGTCAATACTGTCCGGGAATCTATTGCCGATGTGGATGCCACGGTGCTGGTAGTTGAGCCGATTGCATCCGTCGGCACACAGGAGCAGATGCTTCTGGAGCAGCTTAAGGGAAAGAAAAGTCCTATCATTCTGGCGGTCAACAAGATCGATACGGTGGAAAAGGACACCTTGCTGGAAGTGATCGCAGTCTATTCTCAGGCTGCTGAATTTGCGGCGATCATCCCCATTTCTGCCAAAACCGGTGACGGTGTGGATGTTTTGCTGAAAGAGTGCGAAAAATATGCCGTTGAAAGCCCGTTCCTGTTCCCGGAGGATATCACAACCGATCAGCCGGAACGGCAGGTGATGGCGGAGATCATTCGGGAGAAGCTTCTTTGGTGTCTCGACAGGGAGATCCCTCACGGCACAGCGGTGGAGATCACGAAGTTTTCAGAGCGAGACAGCGGCATTATCGATCTGGATGCCACCATTTACTGCGAAAAGGCCAGCCATAAGGGCATTATTATCGGCAAGCAGGGCGCTATGCTGAAGAAGATCTCCACTATGGCACGGGCTGACTGCGAAAAATTCATGGGAACAAAGGTGTTTCTGACGACTTGGGTCAAAGTAAAGGAAAACTGGCGGGACAGTGATTTCCTGGTCCGCAACTTTGGTTACAGCGAATAATTTCCATGACTGACAAACCATCCTTTCGCAAAAGATATGTGCGGAGGGATGGATATGAAGTCTGAGGATTATTGGAGTATTTTTATGGATACCGGCGCCCCGGAAGCATATCTGCTATACAGTAAGGCGCTGAAGATGGAGGCCGCGGATGTATCTGACGACACGGGGCTTGGTACTGCGGGTCACGGACTACAATGACCGGGACTGCTTACTCACCCTGCTTACCCCTAACAACGGAAAACTGACGGTGAAGGCCAGGGGACTGCGAAGAAAGAACAGCCCCTTGGCCGCGCCCTGTCAGCTGCTGGCATACGGTGAGTTTACGCTGTTTGAATACCGTGGCGCGTACACCATCAACGAGGCTGCATCGGTAGAGCTGTTTCAGGGTCTGCGCAGGGATCTGACGAAGCTTTCTCTGGGCACATACTTTGCACAGGTAGCCGATCTGATCAGCCAGGAGGACATGCCTACACCGGAGCTTTTGAGCCTTGTGCTCAACTGCCTGTATGTGCTTTGTGAAAATGCGCCCGAGGAAAAGGTGAAGGCAGTTTTTGAACTGCGATGTGCCTGCCTTGCTGGTTACATGCCGGATCTTTCCGGCTGCCATGCCTGCGGAGATGACGCGCCGGATCGGTTCGATCTGTCTGCGGGATTTTTGGAATGCAGCCGCTGCCGCAACCAAAACTCCGGTGGTATTCGGATGCCCATATCCGGCGGTACACTTGATGCAATGCGGTACATAGTTCTGTGCCAGCCGAAACGCCTGTTTTCTTTTGACCTGGGTCAGGAGAATCTGACGCAGCTTTCGCAAATTACAGAAGCTTACTTGACTACACAGTTAGAGAGAAGCTTCTCAACATTGGATTTTTATAAATCCCTGTTTATTTAGGAGAGAATCATGTCGGAATTATACGAAAAGTCCCTTCTGAAACTGGAACTGGATCAGATCCTTCTGCTGCTTGCCCAGTGTGCCGGCAGCCAGGAGGGTAAAGATGCCTGCCTGCGTCTGCGGCCCAACTCTGATCTGGAGGAAGTTCAGATCCTGCTGGATCAGACCACGGCGGCATCGGATCTGTGCACACGAAAGGGAAATCCTAGTTTTGCCGGCACGGCGGATGTTTCTGCATCTCTGGAGCGGGCAGACCGGGGCGGTGCGCTGCAGCCCGGGGGGCTGCTGAAGATTGCGGGCGTTTTGCGCTGCACCCGAACCATCAAGGGCTTCTGCGATGAAGAGGACAAGGCGACGATCCTTGATCCGCTGTTTCAGGCTCTGATGCCTAATAAGTATCTGGAAGACCGGATCAGCGGCGCGATCCTTTCGGAAGAGGAGATCGCAGACAACGCAAGTCCTGCATTGGCTGATATCCGTCGCCATAAGCGGATCCAGGCGGGGAAAATTAAGGACGGTCTCCAGAAGATCATCTCTTCTCCGGCTTACAGTAAGTACCTGCGGGATCCCATCATCACCATTCGTGACGGTCGGTATGTGGTTCCGGTGAAAAGCGAACATAAGGCAGATGTGCCGGGTATGGTCCATGATGTTTCTGCATCCGGTTCTACTTATTTCGTAGAGCCGATGTCTGCAGTTAACGCCAACAATGCGCTTCGGGAACTGGAACTGAAGGAAAAGAAAGAAATCGAGCGGATCCTTGCGGAACTGTCTGCGGAGGCGGCTGCCCACCGGGAGAATATTGATCTGAATGTGCGTTTGCTGATCCAGCTGGATGTGATCTTTGCCAAGGCAAAGCTTGGCTATCAAATGAAAGCTTGGGCGCCGATCATGAACGACCGGGGCGTGATCGAGCTGCGTAATGCCCGGCATCCGCTGATCGATCCTAAGGCGGTCGTACCGATCTCGCTGCATTTAGGTCGTGATTTTGACACAATGATTATCACCGGTCCCAATACCGGCGGTAAGACTGTAACGCTGAAAACCATCGGTCTTTTGACGTTAATGGCAGAATGCGGCCTGCATATTCCTGCGGGTGACGGCAGCACCTTATCCACATTTGACGCGGTTTTGGCGGATATCGGTGATGAACAGTCCATTGCCCAAAGCCTGTCTACCTTTTCAAGCCACATGCGTACCATTGTGGATATCGTTTCACAATGCGATGACCGTACGCTGGTGCTGTTTGATGAGCTTGGCGCAGGAACAGACCCGGCTGAGGGTGCGGCACTTGCCATTGCGCTGATCGAGTTTTGCCGGAAAATGGGCAGCTCCGTTGCGGCAACGACCCACTATGCAGAACTGAAGCTGTATGCTATGCGCAGCCCCGGTGTTATCAATGCTTCCTGTGAGTTTAACGTGGAGACCTTGCAGCCGACTTATAAGCTGCTGATCGGCATCCCGGGTAAATCCAATGCCTTTGCCATTTCCCGGCGTCTGGGGCTTTCTGAGGACATTCTGAAGGAGGCTTCTGATCTGGTGGGCAAGAATGATAAGGACTTCGAGGATATTCTTTCCCAGCTGGAGCACCAGCGCCAGCGGATGGAATCTGCCAGAGCAGAAGCGGAGCATCTTCGTCGGGAAACGGAAAGGATCAAAAAGCAGGGCGAAGAATATACTGCTCAGCTGCAAAAGGAAAAGGATAAGGCGCTGGAAGCAGCCCGGCGGGAAGCGCAGTCTATCATTGAGGATGCCCGCAGGACTGCAAACGCCGCTGCTGACGAACTCAAAACCTTGCGTAAGCAGCTGCAGGATAGTGCAGATGCCACCGGAATCAATCAGCGGCAGGCAGAGATCCGCCGAAGCCTGAATGAAGCGGAGAGCAAGCTTCGTGCTGCTAAGCTTGAAGAAAAGCGACCTGAACCGAAGCGGGCTGTGCTGGTGGGTGACCAGGTGGAGCTGCTGAAGTTGGGCACCAAAGCAAGCGTCATCGCCATCAACAAGGACGGCACGTATGAGCTGCAGGCAGGCATTCTGAAAATGACCGCTAAGCCGGATGAGGTATACTTGCTGGAAAATGATAACCCCTATAAGACAAAGGGGCGTCCTGCCCATTCCGGCAGGCAGATGAAGATGGAGGCGATGTCCTCCGAGGTAGATCTGCGGGGAATGGATACGGTGGAGGCGATCTGCGCGCTTAGTCTGTATCTTGACAGTGCCATGCGCTCCAACCTGCAGTCGGTTCGAATCATCCACGGCAAAGGCACCGGTGCTTTGCGTGCTGCTGTCCAGCAGGAACTCAAAAAGAACAAGTATGTAAAATCCTACCGCCTTGGTGTTTACGGTGAGGGTGAGGATGGTGTAACCATCGCTGAATTTCGATAAAAAGCTCTGCACAAACGCTCCTGAACGCTGTTTTTTGAAATGGTGTTGACTTTTCTGTTAAATTTGATATCATATATTTAGGCTGTTTGCATAAATTTGCGACGGTCGGTAAGGAGTGTAAATTATGTATAGCAAAGAAATCGTAGTTCGCTGCGAGTCCGGCCTGCATAACCGCCAGGCTACATACTTTGTCCAAAAGGCGAATGAGTTTGACTGTGGCATCTGGCTGGAATCCGGCAGCAGGAAGATGAATGCCAAGAGCTTGCTGGGCATCATGTCTCTGGGGATCACCACCGGAACGACTGTAGTGCTTTCCGCACAGGGCACGGATGCGGAGACGGCAGTGAATGCGCTGGAGCAGCTGCTGCAGCGGGATGTTTATTGATTATACGTTTGAACGAAGCGCCTCAATGCCTGATTGCCCGCATTGAGGCGTTTTTTTAGGAGCGGCTATGACATTTGAAGCACTGAAAGATAAGGCTTTAAGCCTGCCTATGACGCCCGGTGTGTATATCATGCGGGACAAGTCCAACACAGTTATCTATGTTGGAAAGGCGAAAAAACTGAAAAACCGGGTCAGTCAGTACTTTCAGGATACTGCATCCCATAGCCCCAAGACACGCCTGATGGTAGCGAAGATCGATCACTTTGATGTGATCGTGGCAGCTTCTGAGTTTGAGGCGCTGATCCTGGAATGCTCCCTGATCAAGCGGTATCTTCCTAAATACAATATTTTGCTGAAGGATGATAAGGGGTATCCCTATCTTCGGCTGAACATGAAAGACGCATATCCCCGGATCACCATGGTCAGTAAGATGGCTGACGATGGCGCGTCCTACTTTGGCCCCTTTGGCAGCCGTGGCGTGACCAATAGTGTGTTAACTGCCATTCGACAGACCCTAAGACTGCCGGATTGCCATAAGGAATTCCCTCGTGACATCGGAAAAGGGAGACCTTGCCTGAACTATCACATGAACCAGTGCGCAGGGTGGTGTATTGAAGGCAGAAAATATGAAGATTATCTGGCGGCTATGGAGCAAGCGAAGCTTCTTCTGCAGGGAAATTATAAGTCGGCAGCTGATGATATCCGCCGCCAGATGCTCCAAGCGGCAGAATCACTGGAGTTTGAGCTGGCAGCTCGCTTGCGGGACAGATTGAATGCGGTGGAAGCATTGGGACGAAAGCAGCTGGTTACTGCGGGAGCGATTTCGGATTGCGATGTGATCGGTTATGGGCAAACGGAATCCAAAGCCTGCTTCGCAGTGCTGCACTATTCCGGCGGCGACCTGCTGGATAAGGATTATGAAGTATTTTCCGTTCAGGACGATAAACAATCTGCAGTCTCCAGCCTGCTGAAGCAGTATTATCTGAGCCGCGGTCTTGCGCCCAAACGGGTGCTGCTGCCTTTTGATATCGAGGATCGTGAGCTTTTTTCGCAGCTTTTGGAACAGGAATTTGGAAAAAAGAGCCGATTATTACTGCCAAAACGGGGAGATAACGCCCGACTTGTGGAGCTTGCTTGCGCGAACGCGTTGGAAGAAGCGGTTCGCGTAACCGGAAAGGAAGAAAAGCTTCTGGGTCAGCTTATGCTTCTGGGGAAAATGCTCTCTTTGGATGCACCTAAGCGGATTGAATCCTATGATATCTCCAACATTTCCGGAACGGATATCGTAGGCGGCATGGTGGTGTTCCGGGATGGAAAGCCTGCAAAATCTGAGTATAAGCGGTTTAAGATCGATGGTCTTGCTGGGCAGGATGATTATGGTTCTATGCGTCAGGTGCTGATGCGCCGCTTTTCTCGCTACCTTGCACAGGACAAGGGTTTCGCGG
The DNA here is from genome assembly GCA_045579165.1 of Faecousia sp. GTDB lineage: Bacteria > Bacillota > Clostridia > Oscillospirales > Oscillospiraceae > Faecousia. Next base: position 3,101 of record JAZNLP010000048.1, on the reverse strand, counting down.
AAGCGCCGGATCTGCTGCTGATTGACGGCGGCATCGCCCACGCTAACGTGGCGCTGGAGGTCCTGCAGGAGCTGAAACTGTCTATCCCGGTGTTCGGCATGGTTAAGGATGACCGCCACCGCACCCGGGCGCTGGTGACGCCTCAAGGCATGGAGATCGCGATCGACGCCAATCCGTCGGTGTTTGCGTTTATCGGCACGATTCAAGAAGAGACCCACCGGTTTGCTATCAGCTACCACAGAAAGCTTCGCGGAAAACGGTTGCGGTATTCAGAACTCGACGGGATTGCCGGCATCGGACCGAAACGGAAGCAGGAGCTGCTGAAAACCTTCCGGTCCTTGACGGGGATCAGCCAAGCATCCCTTGGTGAGCTGGAAAGGGTCTTGCCTAAGGATGCCGCCGCGGCGGTTTACCATCATTTCCGCAGGAAAGAGGAGGATGTTTGATATGCGTGTCATTGCCGGAAAAGCACGGGGAGTCGCTTTGAAAACTCCCGACGGAATGAAGACCCGGCCTACGGCTGACCGGGTCAAAGAAGCGTTGTTCAGCATCATACAGTTTGATTTACCCGGCGCGAGGGTATTGGATCTGTTTGGAGGCACCGGCCAATTGGGGATCGAGGCACTTAGTCGTGGCGCAAAAGAAGCCGTTTTTGTGGATCACCAGGATGCTGCCTGCAAGCTGATTCGGGAGAATCTGCGCCGGACAAAGCTGGAAGAACAGGGCAGAGTCGTGCGGGGCGATTATATGCAGTACCTGGATAACTGCCGGGAGCGCTTCGATATTGTGCTCCTCGACCCGCCTTATGCAGAAGTTTTTCTGGAAAATGCATTAAAAAAGCTATCAGAAATTGACATTTTGCAATCTAGTGGTATAATAATTGCGGAACGCCCTGTGGAAAAAGAAATTCCAGGGGATTTCGATGGCTTTTGCCGCGTAAAAGATTATAAATACGGCAAAACGGTGCTGACGCTTTACCGTAAGGATTGAGCAGGGAAGTGAACCTATGCAGATTGCGATCTATCCCGGCAGCTTTGACCCGGTCACCAGCGGCCACTTGAATATTATCCGGCGCGCTGCCAAGATTTTTGACAAGCTGATCGTTTGCGTGATGGTCAACGCCGGAAAGAACCCGATGTTTACCTTTGATGAGCGCGTGGAGTTAATTCAAAGAGTTACCGCTGATATTCCCAATGTGGAAGTGGAGGCCTCTGATGAATTGCTGGCAGAGTACGCAAAGCGTAAAAACAGTTGCGTGATCGTCAAGGGTCTGCGGGCCGGTTCTGACTTTGAAAATGAATTTCAGATGGCGATGATCAACCGAAAGATCAACCCCAATCTGGACACCATGTTTCTGACTGCGGAGCATCAGTATATGTATATGAGCTCCAGTGTGGTTAAGGAACTGGGCAAGTATCAAGTGGATCTTTCTGAATTTCTGCCTGAGCAGATTATTTCAGATGTAAAAAATCGTGTATCTACCATACATCAAGGAGGAAATAGAAAATGAACGAGCAACACATTGAGGATATTATCAGTTCCCTGTATGACATGATCCAGGACGCCCGTGCGCTGCCCCTGGGCGCTGATAAGTGCATTCTGGACCGGGATAAGATTCTGGATATGCTGGATGAGATTATTGCCCAGCTGCCCTCTGAGCTGAAGCAGTCCCGTACCATTGTGGAATCCCGCAATGAACTGATCGGACAGGCTCGCCGTGAGGCGGAGAATATTGTGCGTCAGGCACAGCAGAAGGCTCAGGAATTGGTTGCGCAGGAAGCTGTCTATCAGGAAGCCCGCCGTCAGTGCCAGGAAATGTACGACAAGACCCAGAGCCAAATTGCAGAACTGCGTAAGGTCAGCAATGAGTACATGGATGACGCACTGCGCCGCACCGAGGAAGCCATCGCACAGTCTCTGGGTGATGTTCGTGAGACCCGCGTGAGATTCCGTGCGCTGACTGAGAAGCAGGAAAAGCGTCAGCCTGATATTGCTCCTGAATTTGATGACTAATTATAGACAAAGAACAGCTCAAACTGAATTTTGAGCTGTTTTTTGTAATTATATGGAGGCGTGATTATGACATATATGGACCGTTATCAGTTTTGGTGCAATGCACAGCTTCCACAGAATGTAAAAGCGGAGCTTTCTGAAATTGCACAGAATGAAGAGGAACTGAAAAGCCGCTTTGGCAGTGACCTTCAGTTTGGTACTGCCGGAATGCGCGGCATTATGGGTGCTGGCAGCAACCGGCTGAACCGCTATACCGTTCGCCGTGCCGCACAGGGCATGGCAGCCTGGCTTTCCGGAACAGATTTGCCCCAGAAGGCTGCCATCGGCTACGATTCCAGACACAATTCTCAGCTTTTTGCCGAGGTTTGTGCGGTTGCGTTTGCCGAAGCAGGTATCGAAACCTGGCTGTATGACCGGCTGGCACCTACACCTATGCTGAGCTTTGCTGTTCGTCAGCTTGGCTGCGGCTGCGGCATCGTGATCTCTGCCAGCCACAACGCAGGGGAATATAACGGCGTTAAGTGTTACGGCCCTGATGGCTGCCAGATGACCGATGAACCGGCTGCGGTGGTAACAGAGAAGATCGCTGGGATCGATTTCTTCATCCCGGAAACCAAGAGCTTCGATGCGTTTATGTCCGAGGGGCTGATCCACTACATTCCTCAGCAGCTTTGGGAGCAGTATTATGAGACTGTGCTTGCAGAGGCAGTTAACCCGGACATGGTCCGTACTGCCGGTCTGGATGTGGTTTATACACCTCTTTGCGGAACGGGCAACGAGCCTGTCCGGAGGATTCTTGGCGAGCTTGGTGTGAATGTGACTGTTGTTAGCTGCCAGGAGAAGCCGGACGGCGATTTTAAGACCTGTGAATACCCCAATCCGGAAACCGATGCAGCACTGAACGAAAGCTACAAGGTGGCTGACAAGTCTCCCTGTGATGTGATTTTGGGTACTGACCCGGATGCCGATCGTTTGGCGATTGCCGTTCCTTATCAGGGCGGATACAAAAAGCTTTCCGGTAATGAGCTGGGATGCCTTCTGCTTGACTATGTTCTAAAGGCTCGGCAGGAAAAGGGTGATATTCCTCA
>JAZNLP010000047.1:0-14258 GCA_045579165.1 Faecousia sp. | reverse complement strand
CGGGATTTTCGAACTTGTAACCTGCGTAGTCGTTAAAATCCTCCGTGGCGATGCGGTCCAGAACCTGCTGGTCATACACCGGCATCCAGGGCGGGGGAGCAAACGAGAATTTGTTGACAAATGACATGGGGCAGCCTCCTTTGGTGCATAGTTTAATACCATATATTATAACGGCTGTGCTTACGCAAAACCATTCTAGAAAGCGACAGAAATTTTAAAACCATGGCAGAAAATATACAATTTCTCCCAATCGTGCAGAGAAAAAGACGGGAAAGGGTGGCCGTGGGCTGATTTTCCGCTGTAGGATTTCGGACAGGCGTTGGATATCTGTAGGAATTTCAGACAGAAATACCCCAAATCTGTCCGGTATACCTATGGAAAAAACGAGATGGGTTGTTATACTGGAATTGTGCAAGAAACAGGATCTATCCCGGGATTTTTCTGTAAAAATGTATGATTTATATTGAAAATAGGAGTTTACATTTATGGAAGTGAAAGACTATAAGCAAATGTTTGATATGACCGGCAAAGTGGTGGTGGTCACCGGCGGCACGGGCTATCTGGGCAGCGCCAATGTCAAGTGCCTGAAGGATTTCGGCGCGACCGTGGCGGTGATCTCCCGCCGGGCGGCTGAGGAGCGTGGCGACCGCCAGTATCCCTTCGAGTGCGATATGTTCCTCAAGGGCAATGTTGCCGATGCGGAATCTGTCAGAGATTGCTTCAAGCAGATCGCCGACAAGTACGGCCGGATCGATGTCCTGGTGCTGACCGCCACCGGCGGCGGCGCAGGCTACGGCAAGAGCGATCACATGGAAAATATGACCGATGACGATTTTTCCCTGGGTGTCATGGGCGCTGTGGGCGCTCCCTTCCGCTGCATCCGGGAAGCGATGCCTTATATGAAGGAAAGGGGCGGCTCTATCATCCTGTATAGCTCCATGTACGGCATGGTATCTCCCGACCTGAGCATTTACGACAACAACTCCCAGAAGCAGCCCCCCAACTACGGCGCGGGCAAGGCGGCTGTGATCCAGCTGACCCGTTACGCCGCCGGCGCTTTGGCAGAGTACAACATCCGGGTCAACTGCGTTACCCCCGGCCCGTTCCCCAATCCTTCCAACCAGAAGGATGAGGCCTTCAACAAGAAGCTGGCAGGCAAGACCATGCTGGGCCGCTTCGGTCAGAACTACGAGATGTCCGGCGCGGTGCTGCTGCTGGCATCCGACGCAGGCTCTTTCATGACCGGCACCAACATCGTGGTGGACGGCGGCTGGACCGCATGGTGATGGCGCTATGAAAACAAAGCGTGTAAAAGGTTTGGATATTTCTGTCCTGTCCCTGGGCACGGTGCAGCTGGGCGGGAACTACGGAATCAATAACACCGACGGAAAGCCCTCTCAGCAGACGGCCAACGCCATTTTGGACTGCGCCATTTCCAAAGGTATCAACTGTCTGGATACCGCCGCTGCTTACGGCGATTCCGAGGTGGTTCTGGGCAACTGGCTGAAAACGGCAGCGCCGGAAAACCGGCCCTTTATCGTGACCAAGGCTGCCAAAATCGCGCTGGGAACGCTGGATCAGGTTCGGGATGATATGAAGCGCCGGGTGGCCGAATCCAAAAAGCGCCTGGGCATGGAGCAGCTGGATATGCTGATGCTCCACCACTTTGACGATTACCTTGCCAACAAAGATGTGCTACTGCAGGTGATGCAGGAGCTGAAGGCGGAAGGGGAGGTCCGTTACATCGGCGCTTCTGCTTACTCGCACCATGACTACGGGGAGCTTGCGGACGCAGGCTTCGACGCCACCCAGATTCCATTAAATATTTTTGATTGGAAACAAATTGAAAATGGTGGCTTGAAAAAGCTGGAACAATCTGGTATGATAGTATTCGTAAGAAGTGTGTATCTGCAGGGTTTGGTGTTCCAGGACCCGGATAAGCTGGTTTCCGGCATGGAATTTGCCAGAGAGACCCTGGTAAAGTTCCGCGCTCTGTGCGCCGAGTTTGGCATGAACCCCGCTGCGCTTGCTATGGCCTATGCGGTGTCTCTGCCCGGCGTGACCAGTCTGGTGCTGGGCAGCGAAAAGCTGGAGCAGGTGGAGCAGAATGTGCAGCTGATCGCACAGGCAGCCCAGCTGACCCCCCAACAGATGGCTAAGATCCGGGATAACTTTATCGATACTCCTGCCCGAGTGCTGAATCCCGGCCTCTGGAAGCAGGCTTAAGGAGGAAAATACAATGGTTTTGACCACCAAGGAACAGCTAAAGTTTTATACTTCCCTGAACCCCTATTTCGAAAAGGCTTTTGCCGCACTGGCAGAGCTGGAGAAAGAGGCGTTCGTCAAGGGCCGCCACGAAGTGGACGGCAGCAATATCTTCATCAACGCTTTGGAGTACGACACCAAAGGCGTTGAAAACGGCAAGATGGAAGGCCACCGGGCCTACATCGATGTCATGTGGATGGTTTCCGGTGAAGAGACCATTGGTGTTCTGCCTGCCGGGGAGCTGACGGAGATCACCAAGGAATACGACCCCACCGGCGACACATTCCTGGCAAAGCTGCCCGAAAACTACACGCCTGTGCAGATGAAGCAGAACAGCGTCTGCATCCTCTTCCCCGAGGATGGTCATGCTCCCGGCATGGATGCTGCAAAGCAGGATCACGTTCGTAAACTGATCGCGAAGGTTCGCGTTGTATAACAGAAAGGAAAGATAACCATGGAAAAGAACAATGTTAAATTTACTGGCGTGATGTCCGCACTGGTGTCCTGCATTGACGAGAACGAAAATGTTAAGGAAGAATCCATGCGCAAGCTCATGAACTGGCACCTGAAGGAAGGCTTCTCCGGCTTCTATCTCACCGGCGGCACCGGCGAAGGCCCTATCCTGCAGAAGGAGACCCGTAAGCGCATTGTGGAGATCGCCAAGGATGAGATCGGCGATCGGGGCGATCTGATCGTCCATGTGGGCGCTATCGACCTGCGTACCGCTACCGAGCTGGCTGCCCATGCCGCGGAAGTGGGCGCTGATGCCATCTCCTCCGTGCCCCCCTTCTTCTTCAGATACGGCGAGCCCCAGATCCGGGATTACTACAAGGCTCTGTCTGATGCTTCCGGCCTGCCCGTTCTGATGTACGCCTCTCCTCTGTCCGGCGTGAACATCACCTGGGACATGGTGGACCGGCTGATGGACATCCCCAACATGATCGGTCTGAAGTGGACCAGCTATGACTACTATAGCATGCACAAGATCAAGGAGCTGCGGGGCGGCAACATTAATGTCATCAACGGACCTGACGAGTGCCTGCTGTGCGGTCTGGCCATGGGCGCTGACGGCGGCATCGGTGCTACATACAATGTCATGCCCAAGCTCTTCGTTGAGATCTACAACAACTTTAAGGCGGGCAATCTGGCTGCTGCCCAGGCAGCACAGTTTAAGGTCAATAAGCTGATCGCTGTGATGGGCAAGGTCGGTACCGGCTGCGCCATCAAGGATATGCTGGATATGCTGGGCTTCGACTGCGGCTACCAGGTCTATCCCCAGAAGCGTTTGACCGCTGAGGAGCAGGAGGTCTTCCGGGCTTCCCTCAAGGCACTGAACTACGAGCAGGAATACATTTGATTCGTTAAGAGGTAATTGCAATGGCTGTAGAATTTAAGCCTGTCCATGAGCTGGAGGTCATGAAGATCCTGGCGGATTTTCTGCCGGACCGGATATTTGATGCCCATGCTCATGTGCTGGATTCCAGCTTTATGCCCGGTTGGTCCAGAGTGGAGGCTTTCACTGCCGAAACTTACCGGGCGGATATGGGTCCTTTCCTGTGCAACCCCAAGACCATCAAGGTCAATATGGTCCCCATGCCCAATAAGACTATGGGCGACCCCACGAAGCCGACTCTTCAGAAGATGGACGAATACATTTTGTCCATTCTGGAGCAGGATCCGGATACGGTGGGCGAGGTGATGGTGTATCCCGGGGAGACTGCGGAGCATCTGGCTTCCCGTCTGAAGCACCCCAGACTCACCGGCATCAAGTGCTACCACGCTCTGATCCAGCGTCAGGATACTTGGAACGCCGGCATCGAAGAATTCCTGCCGGAAAGTGCCTGGGAAGTGGCCAACGACCGGGGACTGGGTATTACCTTGCACATGGTAAAAGACAAGGCACTGTCTGACCCGGACAATATGGAATATATTCGCACCATGGCAAAGCGCTATCCCAATGCCAAGCTGATCCTTGCCCATGCTGCCCGGGCATTCGCTGCCTGGACCGGTGTGGAGACGGTGGAGAAGCTGGCGGATTTGGAGAATATCTGGTTCGATCTGGCGGCGGTGTGCGAATCTCCTGCCATCTTCCAGATCCTGGACAAGGTCAGCAAGGAGCGGTGTATGTGGGGCAGCGATTATCCGCTGGTCCAGATGCCCGGCAAGGTATTCTCTCTGGGCGACGGCTTCTACTGGCTGTATGAGCGGGATATCAAGAATTTTGTATCTCCGACCCCCATTCACCCCTGGCCCATCGCGGTGGAAAACCTGATGGCCACCCGCCAGGCCTGCATTATGGCACGGCTTACGGCGAAGGAAGTGGAGGATGTTTTCTACAACAATGCCGCAAGGCTGTTTGGAACAAACTGACAAATCAAGGGCTGCCGCTGATGCGGCAGCCCTCGCAAAGCCATTTACGGAGAATCAGCAAAGAGGAGAAATTGCAATGAAAGCGATCATCAATACCAAGCTTGTTATGGAAGACGGCATCATTTGGGATGGCGCTCTGACTTATGAAAACGGTAAGATCGTCCAGGTTGGTTGGGCCAATGAGGTCACGATTCCCGCAGACGCGGAGATCATCGACGCCCAGGGCCTGTATACCGCCCCGGGTCTGATTGATATCCATAACCACGGCGGCGGCGACTGGCTGTTCGCGGAGAATCCTACTTACTGTGCGGAATACTTCCTGAAGCACGGTCAGACCACCGTTGTGCCCACCCTGTACCACAATCTGGACCTGCAGGGTATGCTGGAAGGCGCGGAGCGGATCCGCGAGGCTTCCAAGACCGGTGCTGGCCGCTGCATGGACGGCCTGTATATGGAAGGCCCCTTTATGAAGCTGGTGGGCAGCTTCCAGAATGAGATGAAATGGAACGGCGCAGTCACAGAAGCGGACTACAAGCCCCTGATCGAAGGTCTGGGGGATATGGTTCGGATCTGGGCTGTTGACCCCAACCGGGAGAACATTGAGGAGTTTATGGCCTATGCCAAGGAAAAGACCCCCCATGTGATCTTCGCCCACGGTCATTCCAGCTCTACCTTCGGCCAGATCCAGGCTCTGGCGCACTACGGCGTCAAGGTCCGCACCCACATTACCGACGGCGGCAAGGCCCCCGGCCGTGCCCAGGGTACGCCCGGTGCCGGCGGTGACGAATACGCAATTTACGATCCGGATATGTACGCGGAGCTGATCTGCGACGAGGTGGGCGTCCATGTCCCCCCGGATCTGGTGAAGTTCGTGGTCAAGGCCAAGGGTCTGGAGAAGATCTGCCTGATTACCGACTCTATGCCCGGCCGCACGGATTATAAAAATAATGAAGCTCTGGGCATCTGGTATGGCCCTGACCTCAACTATGATGATGAGGGCAAGCTGGCAGGCTCCCGCATGACCCTGGAAAATGGCGTGCGGAATATGATGACCCACACCGGTTACGGCCTGTGCCACGCAATCCGCATGGCAACCCTGAACCCGGCAAAGCTTCTGGGCATCGACCATCGGGTAGGAAGCTTGAAGGCAGGCAAGACTGCCAACCTGATCCTGATCGATGACATGGTGCATGTCAACAAGGTTATCCTGGAAGGTGAGCTGGCGGTGGAGAACGGGAATATCGTCCTGTAAAAAATGTCACAGATTCTACAAATCGCTAAATTTGTGTGACATTTCTAGAATTTCTACAGGTTTATCAAGAATATGTTCCTGTTACCTTGACCGCCGGTAATATATAATATTCGTATCCATGAAAGGGGTGTCCCAATGAAAAATACAATTGTAGAGGGTGGGCAGCCGAAGTTGCTTACTCCGAAACAGCGCAAGTGGATGAATATATGGAAACACCGTGAATTTTACATTTTCTGTATTCCCGGTATCATCTGCGCTTTGCTGTTCCAATATTATCCGATGTACGGCGTTCTGATGGCTTTCAAGAACGTTAGAATTGGCCAGACCGTTTCCGAAGGTACCTGGCTGGGTCTGGATAACTTTGTGCGTCTGTTCAAGATGCGTTCGTTCTGGACTTATCTGGAAAATACGCTGACACTGAACATTTGGGTGCTGGTCGCTACGATCCCGATCCCGCTGCTTCTGGCGGTCATGATGCATAACAGCCCCTCTCAGCGTCTGAAGGGTGCTACCCAGACCTGTACATATCTGCCCTACATGCTGTCCATGGTGGTTATCACCTCCTTGATCAGAACCTTCTGTGCCAACTCCTACGGTCTGATTAATGTGCTGCTGAAGGCCGCCGGTCAGGAACGGATCAAGTTTATGGAGGACACCGGCTGGTTCGTTCCGCTGTACGTTATCTCCACCATCTGGCAGAGCTGTGGCTATAACGCCATCGTGTATCTGGCTGCGCTGACATCTGTTGACCAGTCTGTTACCGAGGCTGCTACCATCGATGGCGCTACCAAGCTGCAGCGTATGTGGCATATCGACCTGAAGCTGATCATTCCCACCATCGTTACCATGCTGCTGCTGAGCCTGGGCAGAATCATGGCCCTGTCCACTGTGGAAAAGGTCTTGCTGCTGCAGAGCCCCGGCAATATGGCTGTGTCGGAAACCATCGGTTCTTATGTGTATCGTGTCGGTATGATCGAGACCCAATACGGATTCTCTACGGCGGTTAACCTGTTTAACACCGGAGCCAATCTGATCATTCTGTTCGTTTCCAACTTCATTTCTAAGAAGGTCGCCAAGACCTCCTTGTTCTGATCGCCTCCCGGCTGTTGGAATTAGATTGAATTTTTAGGGAGGAATAAATTATGGCTTTACTTACAAAAAAGCATTCCAATAAAATTGGTAAAACAACGCAGGATACCGTGGTGGATGTATTCATCGTGTTCATCATGCTGGCCATGTGCGCGGTTGCCCTGTTCCCGCTTTACTATACCGTGGTGGCTTCCGTTTCCAACCCGGCGCTGGTCGCCACCGGCAAGGTCATCTTCTGGCCCAAGCAGTTCACCCTGATCGGCTACGAAGCGGTGTTTAAGCAGGAGATCCTGTGGCAAGGTTATTTCAACACCCTGTCCTACACCTTGGTCAACACATTCCTGCAGCTGGCAGTTACTTTGCCTGCTGCCTATGCGCTGTCCCGACCCACCCTGCCGTACCGGGGAATCCTTTTCCTGCTGTTCATGATCCCCATGTACTTCAGCGGTGGTACGATCCCCACCTTCCTGGTTATGAGCGAACTGAAGCTGCTGGACACCTTCTGGGTCATGGTCATTCCCCACGGCATCAGTACCTTTAACCTGATTATCTGCCGGAACTATTTCTCCAGCAATATTCCGGATTCCCTCTTTGAATCCGCAACGCTGGACGGTGCATCTGTCACCCAGTTCTTCTTCCAGTTCGTTATCCCCCTGTCCAAGCCCATTATTTCCGTTATGGCGCTGTACTTTGCGGTTCCCAAGTGGAACGAATATATGGCTGGCTTGCTGTATATCACGGACATGAAGAAGCAGACCTTGCAGTACATCATTAAGGCCATTACCTCTACGATCAACACAGGTGAAGATGTGTCCCTGATGGATCCTGAGGAACTGATGGAAGCCGAGATGAAGGCGGGCGCTATGAAGTATTCCGTCATCATCGTGGCGGCGCTGCCTCTTTACATCCTGTATCCGGCGCTGCAGAAGTATCTGATCAACGGCGTCATGGTGGGCGCTGTTAAGGAGTAAGAAACTCCTTTCTCCCCATGGGAGGCATTTGAATTGATGATGATCCGATCTTCGGGTAATCATATAACCAATATTAAGGAGGAAATGTGTATGAAAAAGATCTCTAAGTTGCTGGCTGTTCTGTTGGCTCTGGTGATGATCGTTGCGCTGTTCACCGGTTGTACTCCTACCACCGATGATCCCGCCGACAAGGGTTCCCAGAACAAAGAGAACATCACTGTTGAGTTCCCCCTGGCTGAGCCCTACACCATCCGTGTAGCAGCTAACGGCTCCAAGGACTTCAACACACTGCTGGCAAAGTGCGAGTGGTACAAGGACCTGGTAGAAATGACCAACGTTAAGCTGGATGTCGTCGCTCTGGGCGATGACCCCATGACCGTTCTTGGCAACATGATCGCCGGCGATAACCTGCCTGATGCGATCATCGGCGGCTTCACTGCTCTGTCCGATGCAAAGATCGTTGACCTGGCTGACCTGGGTCACCTGATCCCCATTGAGGACTACCTGCTGGACGAGACCCTGATGCCCAATTATAACAACCGTCTGCTGTCTGAGGTTCCCGAGGCTGTTCAGAAGATGACCGCTACTGATGGCCATATCTACTCCGTAGCCCGTATCGCCGGTTCTAAGGGTAGTAACTGGGAGTCCCCCCTGATGTACAATTCCAAGTGGCTGAAGCAGGTCCCCGGCTATGAGGACGGCTCCGTTCCCGGCACCATCGAGGAAATGACCGAAGTCATGAAGTACTACAAGGAACACGATATGAACGGCAACGGTGACACCACCGATGAGATCCCCTTCCTGACCCTCTGCTCCGGCCGCCAGGGCGACAACAACGGCTCTATGCAGGGTATCATGAACTGGTGGGGTCTGCCCACTAAGGATAGCGACACTGAGTGCTATGTCGTCATTACCGACGGCGTTGCTGAGCTGGCTCCCACTATGGATGCTTACCGCGACTGCCTGAAGGTTATGAACGAGTGGTACGAGGAAGGCCTGCTGTGGGACGAGTTCTTCTCCAATGTTGACCGCAGCACCCATGTGGCTACTGCCAACTCCGAACTGGATGTTTGGGGTTTCTACAATGGCTCTCAGTTCCAGAATGTTGAGAACACCCAGTATGCTTGGGGTCCCGACATTCAGTTCATGGTTCCCCCCGAGACTGGCTATGAGTGCCGCTTCTTTGTCAACCCCGGTTACACCGGCTATAAGAACACCTTCTGCGTCACCTCCGCTTGCGAGCGTCCCGAGGTGGTAATGGCTTGGCTGGATAACTGCTATTCTCTGGAGGGCTCTTTCTCCTTTGGTAATGGCGTTGAGGACGAGGAAGACAGATACGAAGGCATGGTCGATATGTGGACTGTTGACGGTGACAAGATCATCAGTAACATTCAGGAAGGCACTGTTGACCAGCTGACCGGCCAGGCTCTGGAAGACCGTAAGGAAGACCATCCCTTCATGGGTGAGATCTTCAGCGCTGTTTTCTACGGCTACGCTCCCTCTGAGTTTGCTGACGGCTCATGGCCTGTCGGTAAGGACAGCGGCTACTACAAGAACAAGTGGCTGCTCGAGCATGAGGATCTGTTCAACGAAGAGATCTGGCCCCGTCCCTACTACACTGTAGACCAGAACACCGATATGGCTCCCATCTGGACTGATATCAAGGATATCTGCACCGACTATGAGGGCAAGTTCATTAAGGGCCAGCTGGAGATCAACGACACCAACTGGGCTAAGTATCAGCAGGAACTGCAAGATGCCAGAATCGAAGATCTGGTTGACATCCTGCAGGAAGCCTATGATACATCTATCGGTGCCTAATTGGTAAAGTAAAACCGAATCCATCCTAGTATTTGGGAGGGGCCAATCGGCCCCTCCCTTTTTTATATGACCGCTGCGGGAGCAAACCGCCCGGGAACGTGTCCAGAGTGTAAAATTTCTCGTTTTTCGCATAAAACCTTGATTTTTGTGCGTATAATTGCTAAAATAAGACAGTAATTTGTAAGCGGGGAGGGTGTGTAATGGAGGATATGGCGCAGGAATTGGCGGATGCACAGCTGCAGGCACTGCAGAATCAGATCACGCCCCATTATATTGCCAACACCCTGGATGCCATTCGTATGCGGCTGATTTTGGACGGGCAGACCCAGACTGCGGAGCTGCTCCGCATTTTTATGGAATCCTTACGCACCTATACCGCAGGCCCCCGGGATACGGTGACCCTTCGGGATGAAGTGGCGTTTTTGGATCAATATCTAACTTTGCAAAAGTTCCGCCTGCTGGAGAAGCTTACCTGGAACATCCCCATTTCTCAGGAGCTTTTGGAGCTGCGGATTCCCCGGTTTATTCTTCAGCCATTGGTGGAAAACTCTATCCGTCATGGCTTTGCCGGCAGGATTGAAAGACCGCATTTGACATTGGATGCTTACCGAAGCGGCGGCTGTCTGTTTATTACCCTGTCCGATACCGGCGCGGGTGTTTCTCCGGAGCAGCTACAGGCGATGTATTCCGGAAGCCTGCCGGTGACCAGCGTGGGGTATACCAATGTCTGCAAGCGGCTGGAGCTGCTGTATGGTGGAGAGGCCGGTGTGCATATTACCAGCAACCCCGGTGCAGGCACAAAAGCCGTGGTAAAAATCCCTCTGAAAGGTTGTGAGAACCAGTGAGTTATAGCTTGCTAATTATTGATGACGAGCCTATGATCTGCATGGGAACAAAGGCTATGATCAACTGGGCAGCTTACGGCTTTACGAGGCTGGATATGTGCTTTAACTATGAGGATGGGCTGAAGGCGGCTTTGGGTCATAACTATACCATGATCCTTTGCGATGTTCGGCTCCACGACCAGTCGGGACTGAATATTGTCCGGCAGCTGCGCTCCTGCGGGATCAACAGCTGCGTGGTACTCATCAGCGCCTATGCGGAGTTTTCCTATGCCCAAACGGCCTTGGAGCTGGGGGTATTTCAGTATCTGCTTAAGCCTTACCCCAGAGAGATATTGGACGCCTGCGTCAGCCGTTTTATCGCAAGCCTTCCGGTTGCGCCCACGCAGGAGCAGACGAAGGGAGATACTTCCCGACAGGATCGCCGCCGGGCGGCCCGGATCGAGCGGATCCAGGAATACATTCACGAAAACTATGCCGATTCTACCTTGTCCCTTGCCAAGGTGGCAAATGCGTTTTATTTGAACGCTTCCTATCTGGGCCAGCGTTTCCGGCAGCAAGCCGGCATCAAATTTACAGATTATCTAAATCAGTACCGGATCATCAAAGCCTGCGAGCTGCTGATCAAAGGGCAGTATCTGACCTATGAGATCAGTGAGATGGTGGGCTTTGGCAATCTGAATTATTTTCACCGGGTATTTAAGAAGATCACCGGCGTCACAACGGAAGAGTTTCGCAAAAAAGCTCCCTTCGGTGAAGTGAAGGTGCCTGTTCTTCCGTAGATTCTTAAAAAAGAGGTTTTGTTATGGGTATTTTGAAGGCAGATTCCAAGCTGATGCAATCCTTACGGCTGCTGTTTGACTATCTGGCAGTGAATATTGTGTTTGTGGTGTGCTGCATTCCGGTGTTAACCATCGGCAGCGCTCATGTGGCGCTGTATACAGCTATTCGGTGTATGCAGAAGGGGCAGCCTTGGCTTCGTACCTTTTGGGAGACGTTTAAGACCAGCCTGAAGCGGCCGACCATCCTCTGGGCGGTGTGCCTGCCTATCCTGTATCTGTTTACAGGTGTGCTGTTTACCCTCAACAGCCTGGGGCTGGAGGGATCTACCCCTGCCATTGTCTGCGCCAGTATTGTACTGGGCGTTGTTATGTGCGTTTGCTCTATGGCGTTTTTGCTGTACTCCCGGTTCGAGATGACGGTAAAGGAGCTGTTTCGCAATAGCCTTGTGATGATCATTGCCAACCCTATCCAGGCGGTTTTGGGTGCGGCTTTGATCTGGGCGCCGGTGGCGATCTTCGTGCTGGTGCCGTGGCTGTTTTTGGAGATCGCGTTTTGGCTGCTGATCATTTATTTTTCTGCCGCCTCTGCCATATTTGCCCGGCTGATGCGGTATCCCATCGGCCGTCTGGCGGATGAAGTTCCGGAAAAGCCCGAGCCTTATCTGATTCGGGAAGCCAAGAAGCTGGCAGGAAGAAACAAATAATAGTACCCCGGAGAATGCAGACGCATTCTCCGGGGCTGTTTTTTGCTTCTTAGCCGTTATCCCGAATGATGGTGATGGAGCGGATCACCGGCCGGTCACCTGCGGCGATAGAGCCGTTGCCGTCAATAGGCTTGGCGCTCTGGCAGACCGCATCCACTACCTCTATGCCCTCTACCACCCAGCCGAAGGCGGCATACTTGCCGTCCAGATGGGGAGCGTCTTGGTGCATGATAAAGAACTGGGAATTGGCGCTGTTGGGGTCGTCAGACCGGGCCATGGAGATGACGCCCCGGGTGTGCTTGAGGTCGTTTTCGTATCCGTTGGAGGAAAATTCACCAACGATGGTATCCGGCTTATCCGCAGAGGATGCAGGTGCGCCGCCCTGCATCATAAAGTCCTCAATGATCCGGTGAAAGGTCAGGCCGTTGTAAAAACCGCTGTCTGCCAGTTTTACAAAATTCGCCACGGTAATGGGGGCGGTCTCCGGGTCCAGCTTTACTTTGATCGTGCCGTAGTCCTGAATGTCGATCTTGGCATAGTAATCTGTGCTATTATCCAAATGTTCCGGGCTTTCCGGCCAAAACAGCACCGCCAGAACAATGGCGACCACCAAAATACCGCCGCCAATGGCAGCCAGGGTGATATTCTTGCGCCGCTTGGCGGCTTGTGCCTTCCGGTTGGCAGCTTCCTGCTGCATTCTTTCGTGATAGGAGATGGATTTTTTCTTCTTTGCCATGATTAACGCTCCTTATTGGTTCATATCTGTAACGGATTATACTACAAAAGCACCTGCTATGGCAACCGGTTTTTGCGCTGATTGACAAAGTCTTTTCCGAACAGTATACTAAATGCAGACAGAAAGAAAGAGAGGCCGGATATGAAGCGCGGAGATGTGATCTATCAGCAGTATCTGGATATCCTAAGGGAAGAATTGCGGCCTGCCATGGGCTGCACAGAGCCTATCGCTTTGGCATACGCCGGTGCGAAAGCCCGGGAGCTTCTGGGAGCGATTCCGGATCGGGTGGAGGCCTATGTCAGCGGCAATATTATCAAAAATGTAAAAAGCGTCATCGTGCCCAATACCGGAGGACTGTGCGGCATCGCCGCAGCGGTTTGCGCCGGTGTTCTGGTGGGCGACTCGACGAAAGAACTGCAGGTCATCAGCGATGTGACCGAGCAGCAGAGGCAGCAGCTGCATAAGTATATGGAGACTGTGCAGGTGCAGGTATTCCAGGCGGAATCGGAGCTGGTATTCGATATCGATCTGCGGCTGTATCAGGGGCAGTCCTCTGCCCGGGTGCGGATCGTCAATCACCATACCAACCTGGTGCTGCTGGAAAAGGACGGGAAGGTGCTGCTGCAGCTGCCGGTGGTGGAGACTTCTGAGGATCGGCTGACAGACAAGTCCTGTCTGTGCATGGAAAAGATCGTGGAGTTTGCGGATGTGCTGGATGTGGAGGATGTCCGGCCACTGGTGGGGCGGCAGATCCAGTATAACATGGCCATCGCCCGGGAAGGACTGCGTGGCAACTGGGGCGCCAATGTGGGCAGCGTTCTGCTGAACCGGCAGGGAACGCTTCTGAGCAAAAAGGCCGCGGCTTATGCAGCTGCCGGCTCTGATGCCCGTATGAGTGGCTGCGAAATGCCGGTAATCATTCTTTCCGGCAGCGGCAATCAAGGCATTACCGCCAGCGTTCCTGTGGCGGTGTATGGGGAAGAACTGGGAAAATCGGAGGAGGAATTGCTCCGGGCGGTGACCTTGAGCGATCTGGTGACGGTCCATCAAAAAACGGGCATTGGTCGGCTGTCCGCCTACTGCGGCGCTATCAGCGCCGGCTGCGGTGCAGGCGCGGGTATCGCCTATCTCATGGGCGGAAAGCTCCATGCGGTAGCCCACACGGTGGTCAATGCCATCGCCATTTTGTCGGGAACTATCTGCGATGGAGCGAAGCCATCCTGCGCGGCAAAGATCGCCGCGGCGGTGGATGCAGGCATTCTGGGCTGCGATATGAATTGGGAGCATCAGCAGTTTTACAGCGGTGACGGCATCATCACCAAGGGTGTGGACAATACCGTCAGCAATGTGGGCCGCCTTGCCCGGGAGGGCATGCGGGAGACGGATAAGACGATCCTTAAGATCATGCTGGATGAATAAGCAGCGC
>JAZNLP010000046.1:0-21336 GCA_045579165.1 Faecousia sp. | reverse complement strand
TATTGGGTGTCCTATTTGGTGGCGTTGGTGGCATCAGTTCTGTGGAATTTCACATTTAACCGCCGGTATACTTTCAAGTCCGATGGAAATGTAGCCCGGGCAATGCTGCTGGTGTTTGGATATTACTGCGTGTTTACGCCCTTGTCCACGCTGTTGGAGCATTATCTGGCAGGCACCTGCGGCTGGAATGAATATCTGGTGACCGGAATCAATATGCTGCTGAATTTCGTAACAGAGTTTTTGTTTCAGCGGTTCGTTGTTTACCGGAATAGCATGGATACCAATGAACTTGCAAAAAAAGAATAATCCGGAAAGGCTCGCTGCTGCGGGCCTTTTTTTGTTTGTTACATCAGCCACCGAACCGTCAGGGACGCCATGAGAAAGCCGGTCAGATCTGCGATCAGCGCAGCGGGAATGGCGTAACGGGTCTTTTTGATGCCGGCTGCGCCAAAATAAACACTGATGGTGTAAAATGTGGTTTCTGTAGAGCCCAGCATCACGGCGACCGTTCTGCCGATGAGAGAATCCGGGCCGTATTGCGCCATCAGATCCGCGCCAACTGCCAGCGCGGCGCTGCCGCTTAGCGGCCGCACCAGTACCAGCATGGCTGTTTCCGGGGGAATCCCCAGAAAGGAAAAAACCGGAGACAGCAGCCTGCTGACAGTCTCCATAGCACCGGAAGCCCTGAGCATGCTTACAGCAGTCAGCAGCATAATGAGCGCAGGCACGATGGAGATAAGAAGCTTCATGCCGTCGGCAGCACCGCTGAGCAAAAGATCGTATGTGCTCTCCTTCTTTCGTAGAGCCAAAAGGGAAGCCATCAGCAGGATGCCCGGAACGATGTAATCAGTCATGCCGCCCTGCCTTTCCCATAAGGAATGCGGCAAGAAGTCCTGCGGAGGCAGAGCAAATACTGGTGATCCACACTGCGGGCAGAATGTCAAAAGGGGTGGCGCAGCCCAAGGATGCCCGTACAGCCGCCACTGTAGCGGGGATCAGCTGGATCGAGGCAGTATTCAGCACGATAAGCCGGCACATTTCGTTTGTTGCAAGGCCCGGACGGCAAGGGTCTGTCATGGCTTTTACGGCCTTGATCCCCAAGGGGGTAGCTGCATTGCCGAGCCCTAAGAAATTTGCACAGATGTTACCGCTAAGATCCCGGGCAAGACCGGGATCTTTTTTACACCCCGGAAAGACGCGGTAAGTAATGGGGGAAAGGAGTTTTGCCAGCGCGCCGGTCATACCTGCGTGATCCATGACCTTTGCCACACCGGACCACAGGCAGATAGATCCCGCCATGGAAAGCGCCAGATTCACACCGCTTTGAGCACCGCTCAATACGGCGGCAGACAGAGCCTGTCCGGTTCCGCTGAGCAAAGAAAAGAAAACAGACAGCAGCACGATCCCTGTCCATATGAAGCTCATGACCATAAAAATGCCCCCTTTTCAACACGATATGTACCAAAAATGAAAATATGTGCGTATTTTTTTGACAAAAAATTTAAAAAATCGTTAAAAAACATTTGACATACTAAGAAAGCTTTACTATAATAATGATAAATTACATAAGACGATAATTCTAACACACTGAAATATATTGAAAGGGGAGTACATTTTGTGAAGTCGACAGGGATTATTCGCAAAGTTGATGAGCTTGGGAGGATTGTAATTCCCATAGAGCTTCGCAGAGTGCTGGATATCGCTGAACGTGACGAATTGGAGATCTTCATGGAGAGTGACCGCATCATTCTGCAGAAGTATGAGCCTACCTGCATTTTCTGTGCATCTGCTCAGGGCCTGATTTCCTATAAGGGAAAGAATATTTGCCAGAGCTGCAGCCGTCACATCGGGCGTTTTTAACCAAAAAAAGTACCGTGGCAGTTTTAGAAACCGCCACGGTTATTTTATTTGTTTTCTGCGTGCAATGCTGCATCGTATACCACATTCTTGGGTAGGTCAAGGGTCTGGGCAGCCTGCCGGACGGCATCCTTGCGGCTAAGACCCTCTGCCATAAGCTGCTGCACCAAGTTAGCGGCATCCTCTGGGGAATGGGACTGCCGGGGCAAATCCGGCGCGCCTGCCAGTACCAGCACGAACTCTCCTTTGGGGGATTCCTGTTGGTACTTTTCTATTGCAGCGGCCAAGGTGGTGCGAACCACTTCCTCGTGGAGCTTTGTCAGCTCTCTGCACAGGCTGATGGGCCGCTCAGCACCGAACACCTGGGCCATATCCTCCAGGGTCGCCAGAAGTTTGTGAGGCGCTTCGTAAAAGACCATTGTCCGCTGCTCTTGCCTAAGAGACTCCAGATGCTCCCGGCGACTCTTTTTCGCCGTAGACAAAAAACCTTCAAAACAAAATCTGCCGGTGTTTTGCCCCGAGATACTCAGCGCCGTGATCACCGCGCAGGGACCCGGAATGGCGCAAACAGTGATCCCAGCTGCCGCGCATTGCTTTACCAGCTCTTCGCCGGGGTCGGAAATGGCCGGGCTGCCGGCATCGGATACCAGCGCGCAGGTTTCTCCTGCCAGGATCCGCTCTACAATCACATCGCCTTTTGCTGTCTTGTTATGCTCAAAGTAGCTGACAAGGCTTTTTTTAATGCCCAGGTGGTTCAGAAGCTTCAGGGTCACCCGGGTATCCTCTGCGGCGATAAAATCTGCCTGCTCAAGGGTCTGGCGGCAGCGGACAGAAATATCTCCCAGATTGCCGATGGGGGTGGGGACAAGGTACAGCATTCCAGCCATGGTAAATCTCCTATAGATGGTATAGTTTTTTGTATTCCGGTGTGGGCTGCCCGGCCCTGTCGTGAAGGCACAGCTCCTCCCAGACAAGTCCCGGTTTCCCGCCCTTGCGGCAGGCAAGCAAGATCAGAGATACCTCTTTGTCCGGGTTATACCGAACCAGTCGCAGCCGCTTGGGTGTCAGATTCTCCTGGGCGGCCACAGCGCAAAGCTCCGCCAGCCGCTCCGGCTTGTGCACAAGAAAGAATGTGCCGCCGTATTTCAGCGCCCAGGCAGCGCTGCGGAACAGTTCCTGTGCTGTGCAGCAGTCATCCCGCCGGGCCAGAGGCACGGTGCTGCTGGCAGGCCCTCCGGTAAAGTAAGGGGGGTTGGAAACGCAGCAGTCGAAACTCCCCGGCGAAAAAAGGGTGGGGATGGTTCTGATATCGGCGCATATACTGTTCATACGCGTACTTAGTTCGTTTTCCAAAATGTTTACCCGGGCAGCTTCGTGGGCTGATTCCGATAATTCCACACCGGTGATATTGCACCGGTCATCCTGCGCGCACAGCAGCAGACCCAATGTGCCGCAGCCGGAACCCAGATCCAGGATTCGGGCGTTTTTCGGGAAAACCGCGAAATCAGAAAGAAGCATACTGTCGGTACTCATGGGAAAACAGTCCGATGGGATCCGCAGAGTATAGCCGTTGTGTAAAGTTTCCATAGTAAGCCCTTTGTCGGTGTATAGAAAAAATCAGCCTGCGCGGCCCGGAGACCGAGCGCGCAGGCTGACTGTGGATTTGGCAAATCAGCCTTCCTCAATCGCTTCAGTGGGGCAGTTGTCAGCGCAAGCGCCGCAGCTGACGCAGACATCAGCATCGATGACGTACTTCTCGTCGCCCTCGGAGATAGCCTCTACGGGGCAGTTGTCGGCACAGGCGCCGCACTTGACACAAGCGTCAGTAATGTTGTAAGCCATGATAATTTCCTCCTATATGTTATTTGCGCTAAAAGCGCAATGCTTCACGCAAGTCTATTCTAGCATTATTTTCACAAAATGCAATCCCCCTTTTTGAAAAGTGTCGTATATTTTTTGCTGTGTATGGCGAAAATTTTCAGATAAAGGAGGGATTGCCATGCAATACGATCCGGATGCGGCATGTCTGATCCTAACTGCGGCGGAGCGGGCGCGGCAGATGGGGCACAGTTATGTGGGCAGTGAACACCTTTTGCTGGCGCTGACAGAGGCAAGGGGCTGGACCGGGCAACTCCTGCGGGAAGCGGGATTAGATCCGGACCTCATGCAGCTGTTTGCCCGGGGGCTTCGGGGCTTCGGCAGAAGCGATGTGCCGCTGCCTCAGGGGCTTAGCCGCGCTTTTTGGGATATCCTGCGAAGCGCGGCACAGGAGGCGAGGATACTTCACAGCAAATATGTTGGCTGTCCCCATATTTTGCTGAGTTTACTGCGCCGGGAAGGGACAGGAGCGCAGGACTTACTGGATCTGGCGGCGGTGGATCGGGATCTGCTGTTTACCCAGACCATCGATTATATGAAATGGGAATCTGTTGCATACCCCAAACCGAAAAAGGAGGCGGTCGTTACGAAGCTTTTGGAGCAGTTTAGCGAGGATCTGGTACTGAAGGCGGCAAATATGGAGCCGGTGATCGGAAGAGAGCGGGAGATCGATATGGTCATCGGCATTTTGAGCAGAAAGAACAAAAACAATCCGGCATTGATCGGAGAGCCGGGAGTGGGAAAAACAGCCATCGCGGAGGGGCTTGCCCAGCGGATGGCTGTGGGGAATGTGCCGCCGCAGTTAAAGGAAAAACGGCTCATCAGTCTGAATATGGCGAATTTGGTAGCCGGAACAAAATACCGGGGTGAATTTGAAGAGCGGCTTCGGGATGTTTTGGCGGAGATCCGCCGAAGCGGCGATGTGATCCTGTTTGTAGATGAGATGCACACCATTGTAGGCGCAGGTGCCGCAGAAGGTGCTATTGACGCGGCGAATATTTTCAAACCGGCTCTGGGCAGGGGTGAACTGCAAATGCTGGGGGCGACTACCCTTACGGAATACCGGAAATTTATCGAAAAAGACCCGGCGCTGGATCGGCGTTTTCGCCCGGTCATGGTGGAAGAGCCGGATAAGGCTGCCGCTATGGCGATCCTTCGGGGGTTAAAGCCGGGACTGGAGCGGCATCATCATATACGCATCTCAGAGGATGCGCTGAAAGAGGCTGTGCGGCTTTCTGTGCGGTATCTTCCGGATCTGTATTTGCCGGATAAGGCGATCGATCTGCTGGATGAGGGGGCATCCCACGCCCGGATGGAGGAGCTGTATCAGGGTAGGGGTGCTGCCCGGCTGGGTCTGGAGCAGGAACTGCATGAAGCTGTGCGGGAAAGCCGCTTTGAAAAGGCGGCAGAGCTGCGGGATAAGATGCAGAAAATGTCTGCCCGTTCCACTGGTGGACGCCATCCCCGCATGGTTTCGGCAGCGGATGTGGCATGGGCGGTATCAGCCCGTACCGGAATCCCGGTAGGCAGGCTGACAGCAGACGAAAGAGAGCGCCTGCTGCAGCTGGAGCAGATTCTTTCTTTGCGTGTAGCGGGGCAGGAACAGGCGGTCCACGCGGTAGCCGAGGCGGTACGCCGGGGCTTTTCCGGAATTCGGGACGAAAACCGGCCGGTGACCTGTCTGATGTTTACCGGGCCTACCGGTGTCGGCAAAACGGAGCTTTGCCGCACATTGGCAGAGGAAATGTTCGGCAGCAAGGACGCCATGATCCGCCTGGATATGACGGAGTTTATGGAGAAGCAGTCGGTTTCCCGGCTCATCGGCGCGCCTCCCGGTTATGTGGGGTATGAGGAAGGCGGCAAGCTGACGGAAGCAGTACGCCGCCGGCCTTACTGCCTGGTGCTTTTGGATGAACTGGAGAAGGCGCATCCGGATGTGTGCGGGATCTTGCTTCAGATCATGGAAGAAGGAGAACTGACGGATTCCACAGGAAGGCGGGTCAGCTTCAAAAATGCCATCGTTATCATGACAGCCAACACCGGCGGCGAGATTCGGGGGGATGGCCTGGGCTTTTGTCCTTTAGGTAATTCCGGGCAGCAGCAAGAGGCGCTGAAATCTGCTTTCCGTCCGGAATTTTTGGGAAGACTGGACAGGATCGTATGCTTCGAACCTTTGCAGCAAAGCACCATTGAGGCCATCGCCCGGAAGTATCTGGAACAGCTGCAGCAGAGAGTGGCGCAGCAGGGGATTCATCTGCAGCTGCCGGAGGAGGTGCCGGCGAAATTGGCAGCCGGGTGCAAAGCCAAGGAGGGAGCGCGACAAATGCGTCGGATCGTCCAGGAACAGGTGGAAGGTCCGCTGGCGGAGTGCCTGCTGAAAAACAGTCGAAAAGCCCAAAAGGTAAAGGGTGTATGGGAGAACGGACAGTTACTTTTTCAGGGGCAGGGGGCAGCGATGTCCGGGAATTAAAAACAAATGTGCGGTTATTGCTATTTTCCAAAAATTTCTTCATTTTTTTGCAAAAAACCTGCGAAAAATGATTGATTTTTTTGGAAGGAAGTATTATAATGTCGATAAGTGGAGCGAAATGGTAGAAAAGTGGAGCAAAATGGAGGAGGTGAGCCGCAATGATCGGTAAATACCCGGCAAAACTGGACGATAAAAACCGTTTGTTTGTACCTGCGAAGCTGCGGGGCGAACTGGGAAGTGACTTTTATGTGACTTTAGGCGTTAACTGCGGCCACCGCTGCCTGACAGTTTACACCGCGCCGGACTGGCAGACCCTCAGCGAAAACTATAACAATCTGCCCATCTCCCAAAAGGGCGCGGCTACCAGTTTGATCTTTATGAACGCATCTCAGTGCGAGCCGGATAAACAGTTCCGGTTTGGCCTCAGCCAGTTTTTGCTGGATTATGCGGGGATCGGTCGGGAAGTGATGATCGTAGGCCGGGCAGGCCAGGCAGAGATCTGGGATGCCGCGGAATATGCTGCCTTTGAGGCAGAGAATCTCACACCGGAAAAGCTTCTTGCATCCTTGGAGGCTATTGGACTATGAGCGAATTTCATCATGTGTCCGTCCTGCTGGATGAATGCATGGAAGGACTGAATATTAAGCCAGACGGCATTTATGTGGATGGCACCCTGGGCGGTGCGGGGCACTCCCGGCAGATCGCCGGGCGGCTCACCACAGGCCGGCTGATCGGCATTGACCGGGATCAGGTTGCGCTGGCTGCGGCAAAAGAAAGACTTGCGGATGTGGAAGACCGGGTGACCCTGGTGCATTCGAATTTTAGCGCAATCACGCAGGTGCTGGACGATCTGGGAATTAACGCCGTGGACGGCATCTTGCTGGATCTGGGCGTATCGTCACCCCAGCTGGATGACGGAGAGCGGGGCTTTTCCTATATGGCAGACGCACCTCTGGATATGCGAATGAACCGCAACGATACCCTTTCTGCTTATGAGGTGGTCAACACCTGGTCCTATGAAGAACTTCGCAGGATCCTCTTTGATTACGGCGAGGAGCGCTACGCCCCCCGGATCGCAGATGCGATCTGCCGCCGGCGGGAGGAAAACCCCATCAAGACGACTATGGAGCTGGTGGATGTGATCCGCTCGGCAATGCCCGCAGCGGCGTTGCGGGAAAAGCAGCATCCTGCGAAGCGTAGTTTTCAGGCCATTCGCATCGCGGTCAATGATGAACTGGGTGCGGTGCAGACGGTAATGGATACCGTGATTCCCCGGCTGAAAACCGGCGGAAGACTTGCAGTGATCACCTTCCATTCCCTGGAGGACAGGATCGTTAAAAACGGTATGGCAGAAGCGGCAAAGGGCTGCACCTGTCCGCCAAACTTCCCGGTGTGCGTTTGCGGAAAAAAAGCTTCCGTGAAGCTGATTTCCAGAAAGCCCATCACCGCGACAGAAGAAGAATTGGAAAGAAATCCAAGATCCCGCAGTGCAAAGCTGCGTGTTTGCGAGAAAATCTGACATACATCAGGCTGTATGATAAGGAGTGACTGACGTGGCTGCAAAACCTGAGATCCGATACATTAACTTTTATACCTCCGGAACAGCTGCCCGTAAGGTCGATGTGCAGCCTGTCCGGCAGAAAAAACCCCGTTTGCCGAAGCCCCGCGCCCGGCAGAATCAGGAGGTTTTGATCCGTATGGATCCCGTTGCGATCATGAGCATCATGGTAGCAGTATTTTTGCTGGTGGTGATGTCGGTTGGCGTGACCCGCATGAACGATCTGCAGGAGCAGACCAAAGTTACCGCCCAGTATGTTCAGCAGTTGAAAGAAGAAAATCTTCAGCTGAAAGAAACCTACTCTGCCGGGTATGATCTGCAGGAGATCGAACAGCTGGCCATTTCCATGGGCATGGTCCCCATGGAGGAGCTTCCCCGGGAGATGATCTATGTAAAAGTTCCCGCCACCCAGACAGAGAACTCCGGTTGGGATAATTTCGTAACCTTTTTGACGGGATTGTTTGCATAAAGCCAGTCCCGGCCAATATGATTAGGATAGCAGCTGCAATGGGCAGTGAGGGATTCCCTTACTGCCCATTTGAAGGCTTGAAGCCAATCAGAAAGGCCGGTGGCGTATGGCAAGGAAAAAGAGCAGAAAAGAATATACGCGCTTTCGGGCGGATACTGCCCAGCATTACAGAATTCTGTCGGTGATGATCCTGCTGGGGATCGCGGCGTTTATTCCGGTGGCGTTTCAGCTTTACAGCCTGATGGTGGATCAGTATGCCTATTACTCTGCCAAGGCGCTGCGAAATCAAACCCGCACAACTTCTGTCACGGCAGACCGGGGCAATATCTACGATATCAATATGAATATTCTGGCGGAATCGGTCAGCGTAGAAAATATCTACTTAGATCCTCACGAACTGAAGCAGTCCAAAGCGGACATGGCGCTGATCTCCCAGCAGCTTTCGCAGATCCTGGATTTAGATCCTCAGTGGATTCTGGAGCAGGCGAAGGACACCAAAATGCGGTATAAGCAGATCGCTGCCAAGGTAAGCGAGGAGACCGCGGCGAAGGTTCGCAGCTTTATTAATGCCTATGGAATATCCGGCATCCATTTGGAGCCCAGTTCCCAGCGGTATTACCCTTATGGCACGCTGGCATCCCAGGTGATCGGCTTTACCAATGCCTCCAACACCGGCTCAGAGGGTGTGGAAGCCGCCTGGAACAGCTATCTGGAGGGCTCTGCGGGCCGGGTCATTACCACCAAGGGCAACAACGAAATGGATATGCCCTTTTCCTATGAAAACTATGTTGCCTCCCGATCCGGTTGCAGCGTCGTTTTGACCTTGGATACTACTGTGCAGGCGTGTCTGGAAAAACAGCTGGAAGCGGCGATCAGCCGCTACGATGTGCAAAATGGCGCGTTTGGTCTGGTGATGAATGTAAACACCGGAGAGATTCTTGCCATGGCCACCCTGGGGGGTTATGACCCCAATAACTATCTGGAAATTGCCGACACAGATACGGCGCAGTCTCTGGAGCAGCTGCGTCTGGATTATCTGACCTATCCCCAGGATTCCCAGCAATATACCGATGGAAAACAGCAGTATCAGCAGGCGCTGACCGAGGCGCGGTTGGAGCAGTGGAGAAACCGGGTGCTTTCCGACGGCTATGAGCCGGGCTCTACATTCAAGGTGCTGACCCTGTCGGCGGCGCTGGACAGCGGCGCTATAGACTTAAACCACAGCTTTTACTGCTCCGGCGCGGAGAGGATCCCCGGTCGGTCACAGCTGCTGCATTGTTGGCGTTCTGCAGGGCACGGCTCGCAGCAGACACCCCAGGCGCTGCAAAACTCCTGCAACCTTGCGTTTGCCCATATCGCTCTGGAAATGGGCGGAGAAGTGTTTTATCAGTACATTAAAAACTTCGGCGTTCTGGAAAAGACCGGCGTGGATCTATTGGGAGAAAGCGGCGGCGTGTTCTTTTCCCAGGAGGTTATTACCAATACGGAAAAGTGGGGGACATCGTCGCTGACATCCGCGTCCTTCGGTCAGACCTTTAAGCTGACGCCCTTGCAGCTGGTCAGAGCCATATCTTCCGTGGTAAACGGCGGGTATCTGATGGAGCCGTATATGGTTTCCGAGGTGCTGGATGCGGACGGAAATACGGTTCTGAAGCAAGAACCTACGGTGATCCGGCAGGTGATCCGCGAGGAAACCTCTGCCACCATGTGCAAGCTTTTGGAATCGGTGGTAACGGAGGGAACGGCTAAAAATGCCTCGGTTGCCGGCTTTTCCATCGGCGGCAAGACGGGAACAAGCGAAAAAATCGATGTTTTCGATGAAAACGGAAATCCTACTCTGGATAAGATCGTTTCCTTTGTGGGGGTTGCGCCCATGGACGATCCGGAGTATATTGTATTAGTAGCGCTGGACACCCCTTCCCGGCAAACGGGGATCTATATTTCCGGCGGTGTTATGGCTGCGCCCACCGTTGGCGCGGTAATGGCGGATATTCTGCCGTATCTGGGAGTGAAGCAGACTTTTTCCCAGGAGGATGCGGCAGGGCAGACGGTAATCATGGAGGATATGACCGGTCTGACCGCAAAGGAAGCGGAAAACGCCTTAAAGCAAAAGCTTCTGACAGCGAGAACTGTCGGTAGCGGCGAGACTGTTACCGGGCAGATCCCGGCAGCAGGGCAGGCAGTTCCCGGTGGAAGCCAGGTGCTGCTGTATCTGGGAGAGGAAGTTCCCCAGGATGCTATTAAAGTTCCAAGCTTTATCGGTATGAACCGGCAGCAGGCCAGCGATGAAGCAGGCCGGCTTGGTCTGTATATCCAGGTTTGTGGGAATAACCAGGTGTCTGCCGGGGTAACGGTGATCGATCAAGATGTTCCGGAGGGGACAGAAGTACCCTTGGGAACGACGGTCAAGCTGACGTTTGCGGATACAAAAGCGGCAGATTGAAGGATGCAAAGGAGAGCTTATGAAACTGAAGGAATTACTGCAGGGCATTACGGTGCTGGAATCTACTGTAGATCCGGAATTGAATATTGAACACATTGTGTACGATACCCGCAAGCAGATCCTGCCCGGCAGCCTGTTTGTTGCGGTGTCCGGTTTTGCCTTTGACGGTAATTCCTATATTCCGCAGGCGCTTGCCCAGGGGGCAGCGGCTGTGGTGACAGCCAAAAAGCCGCAGACGGATGTGCCGTATGTTCTGGTAAAATCCGACCGGTTGGCTCTTGCCATGATCGCAGCGAATTATTTCGGTCATCCTGCCCGGTCTATGACCATGATCGGCGTTACCGGAACGAACGGTAAAACTTCCGTGACGCTGCTTACCAAGCATGTGCTGGAAAAGACTTTGGGCGCAAAAGTGGGTCTTATCGGCACCACGGAGAATCTGATTGGCAATGAACCTGTGGATGAAGAACGCACCACACCCACGACCCCGGAAAGCTTTGAGCTGCAGGCACTTTTCGCCAAAATGCGCTCTGCCGGCTGCACCCACTGTGTCATGGAGGTATCCTCTCATGCCATCGCTCTTCACCGGGTTGGCGGGATTCACTTTGATGTGGCCGCTTTTACCAATTTGACGGAGGATCATCTGATCTTCCACAAGACTATGGAAAACTACTGCGACACCAAAGCGCAGTTATTTAGCCGCTGTGATAAGGCGGTGCTGAACCGGGACGATGACTGGTATGACAGGATCAGCGCCCAAGCAAAATGCGATTTCTTGACCACATCGGCGCGTACTGCCGCAGATCTGCGGGCAGAAAATGTGATTTTAGGCGCTGAGGGTATTGCTTTTACCGCAGTTTGCAACGGTCAACAAGCGCAGGTTGCCGTGCCGATCCCCGGAAAGTTTACTGTGTATAACACGCTGACGGTTCTTGGCATAGCCATGCAGTTGGGCATATCCCTTGCGGATGCGGCCGAGGCGCTTCAGACAGCCCCCGGCGTTAAGGGGCGGGTGGAGGTGGTTCCCACACCCGGCAAGCCCTATACGGTTCTTATTGACTATGCTCACACCCCGGACGGTCTGGAAAATGTCCTTTCTTCCGTTAGAAATTTCTGTAAAGGCCGGCTGATCGTGGTATTCGGCTGCGGCGGAGACCGGGATCGGAGCAAGCGTCCGGTAATGGGCAAAATTGCGGTAAAAATTGCGGATTTGGCGGTAATTACCTCGGATAACCCCAGAAATGAAGATCCTATGGTTATTATTTCTGACATTTTAGAGGGTGTCCGCGGTGAGTCTGATTCCTATGTGGTGATCGAAGACCGCCGTAAGGCAATTCGATATGCTATGGACAAAGCGGAAAAAAATGATATTATAGTACTAGCAGGAAAGGGACACGAAACCTACCAGGAGATCAAGGGGGTAAAATACCCTCTGGATGAGCGGACGGTGGTTGCGGATTGTTTGCGGGAAGGGGAGAAGTGACATGGGAACCATAACTCTGGCACAGGCAGCGACTTGGTGCGGCGGTAAGGTCGATCCCAAATATGCACAAACTTCCTTTTTCGGTGCCGGGAATGATTCCCGGAATATCCGTGCCGGTCAGCTGTTTGTGGCGCTGCAGGGCGCAAGAGACGGACATGACTTTATCCCTATGGCGATGAAAAACGGCGCAGCAGCCGTGCTGTGCAGCCGTTGCGTGGGCGATTATCCTGCTATTGTGGTGGAGGATCCCCGGAGGGCTCTGGGGGATATCGCCCGGCAGGAACGGCGCAGGATCGGCATGAAGGTGGTAGGCGTTACCGGCTCTGTTGGTAAAAGCACCACAAAGGAAATGATCGCTTCTGTGCTGAGCAGCACCTGGCG
The DNA here is from genome assembly GCA_045579165.1 of Faecousia sp. Taxonomy (GTDB): domain Bacteria; phylum Bacillota; class Clostridia; order Oscillospirales; family Oscillospiraceae; genus Faecousia. The sequence goes on along the minus strand of JAZNLP010000046.1, from coordinate 8,797 downwards.
GGTCAGCAAGACCCCTGCCAATCACAATAACGACATTGGTCTGCCTATGGCGATCCTGGGCATGCCGGAGGATACAGAGGTTGCGGTTCTGGAAATGGGCATGAACCATTTCCGGGAGATCGCCTATCTTTCCAGCATCGCGCAGCCGGATCTGGCTGTGATCGTGAACATTGGCACAATGCATATTGAAAATCTCGGCTCTCAAGAGGGGATTCTGAAAGCGAAACTGGAGATCCTGGAGGGCATGAACGGCGGCTCGCTGGTGCTCAACGGCGACGATGCACTGCTTTGGTGGGTACATAAGGAGTCGGCGCTGAAGCCGGTGTATTTTGGCTCAGAAAACCTGCAGTGTGATGTTCTGGGCAAAGCTGTGACCCAGCATATCCAGGGACTGTCTTTTGAGGTGCAGACCAGGGATACCACATTCCCCATTACCCTGGGGCTGGAAGGCAAGCATTATGTGTCGGATGCTCTGGCGGCGATCACCGTTGGCCTTCAGATGGGTGTCACGCCTGAGCGTATCACCGATAGTCTAAGACCCTTCCGGAATATGGACGGTCGGCAGGAGATTTATTCTGCAAAAGGGTATACCATCATCAATGACTGCTATAACGCAGGCCCGGAATCCATGGCGGCAGCGCTTTCTGTGCTGGGAAGCAAGCCCGGACGGCGGATCGCCGTTTTGGGCGACATGCTTGAGCTGGGTGATTGCGCGCCGGCGGAGCATTACCGCATCGGGCGTATCGCCGCGGAAAACGCTCAGCTGGTGCTGGCCTTTGGACCTAACAGCAGCCGGGTAGTCAGCGGCGCGATCACCGGCGGCATGGGCGATACCTGTGCCCAAGCCTTTGAAACCAGAGAGGCATTGGTGGGTGCGCTGAAGTGTTTGGCAAAACCGGGTGATGTGATCTTATTTAAGGGCAGCCACGGCATGCATGTGGAGCTTGCCTTGGAGCGCTTCCTGCAGGATAAGCAATAACGGAGGAAAAAGCTATGACACGGATCTTAATTACGGCAGCCGTGGCTTGTGCGCTGACCGGCGCCATCGGCTTTCTGCTGCTGCCGGTGCTGCGGGCGCTGAAAGCAGGTCAGTCTATTCGTGAGGTAGGCCCTACCTGGCACAATTCCAAAGCGGGTACGCCGATGATGGGCGGCCTGATGTTCATTTTCGGTCTTGTGATCTGCCTTGTGGCGGCGATTCCCACCATGACGGAGTTTTCCGTATTTTATGTTCTGGCGCTGAGCCTGTGCTTTGGACTTATTGGCTTTTTGGACGATTTTTGCAAGGCGAAATTTAAGCGTAATCTGGGACTGACGGCTTTGCAGAAAATGCTGCTGCAGATGGCAGTTTCTGCCCTTTACCTGTACGCGCTATACAAGCAGGGGATCATGACCAGCCAGTTGTATATTCCTTTCGCGGACATCTCAGTCTCCATCCATCCCATGGTCTACATCTTCTTTGCCATGTTCGTGGTGGTAGGATGTGTCAATGCGGTGAATCTGACCGATGGCGTTGACGGACTGTGCGGCAGCGTTACCATCCCGGTAATGATCTTCTTTGTCGCCGCTGCGTTTGCCCGGCAACGGCTGGATCTGGCGCTGATGCCTGCTGCGCTGGTGGGCGGACTGATCGCATATCTGTTCTATAACTGGCACCCGGCAAAGGTGTTCATGGGCGATACCGGCTCGCTGTTTTTGGGCGGTGCGGTATGCGGACTGGCCTTTGCCCTGAATATGCCCCTGGTTTTGATTCTGGTGGGATTTGTTTACATGATGGAGACCCTGTCTGTGATTTTGCAGGTAGGCTATTTCAAGCTGACCCACGGAAAACGGCTGTTTAAGATGGCACCCATCCACCACCATTTTGAAATGTGCGGCTGGAAGGAAGTTAAGATCGTGCTGGTCTTTACCGCAGTGTCTGCGGTGATGTGCGTTCTGGCTTGGTTCGGAATTTGCCCACAGTAACGGAAAGGAGACCCCTATGGCTGCAGACAGACATCTGTATGCCAAAGAGGACCGCCGCCGCTTTGGGGCGGGGGAAGGTGTGGATATCCCGTTTTTGATCCTGGTGCTGCTTTTGCTGGCAGTGGGGCTTATTATGCTGTATTCGGCAAGCTATGCCCAAAGTGAATATGACACGGGATACACCATTTCCACAAAATATTTGCAAAAGCAGGCAGTGTGTGCACTGATCGGCCTTGTCTGTATGTATGGCTTCAGCCGGATTCCCGCGGAGTTTTGGTTTCGGTTTTCCTGGCCGATGTACGGCATCAGTATTTTGCTGCTGCTGAGTGTTCTGGTGGCAGGGGAGTCCGTCAACGGCGCCCGGCGCTGGATCAACATTGCGGGGCTGCAGTTTCAGCCCTCAGAGATCGCGAAATTTACCGTGATCGTGCTGTTTGCCCGGCTGACCAAGGGCTTTGGGACAGATGCCAAGAAGTTTCGCTACGGCGTTTTGGGCTTTGGAGCAGCGCTGTTGGGGATACTCATTCCTCTGGCGCTGGAAAAGCATCTGTCGGCGATCATGCTCATCGGCATGGTAGCTGTTGTGATGATGTTTGTGGCAGGAACAAGCCCCAAGTGGCTGCTGGCAGGCGCCGGAGCTGCTGTGCTGTTTGTCCTGATCTACATTACTTTTATGGGTTACGCCGGTGACCGGGTCACCGCATGGCTCAATCCCGAGGCAGACCCGGGAGATACGGGTTACCAGATTCTCCAGTCCCTCTACGCAATTGGGTCTGGTGGACTGTTTGGTCTCGGCTTTGGGAAAAGCAGGCAGAAGTATCTGTATCTGCCTTTTCAGTATAATGACTATATTTTTGCCGTCATTTGTGAAGAACTGGGTCTTATCGGGGCGCTGGCGATCATCATTTTATTTGCTGCCACCATCCTGCGGGGCTACTGGATAGCTTTGCGGGCAAGAGACCGGTTTTCCACAGTCCTGGCTGCGGGACTGATCACGCTGATTGCGGTTCAGACCGTGCTGAATTTGGCGGTGGTGACCAATCTGCTCCCATCTACCGGTATCGCGCTTCCGTTCTTTTCCTACGGCGGCACGGCTCTGGCGGTAAATTTAGGGGAGATGGGCATCATTCTCAGCATCTCGCGGTATCGAAATGCTACAAAGATCCAGGAGGATAGCTTATGAATTTGATTTTTACCTGCGGTGGAACAGCCGGACATATCAACCCGGCTATCGCAGTTGCCAATATGATGCGTCAGCGGCACCCGGACTGCAATATCCTGTTTATCGGCGCTACAGGCCACATGGAAGAAAAATTGGTGCCCCAGGCGGGGTATGAGCTGAAATGTCTGCCCGCCTCCGGTCTGAGCAGAAAACTCAGCATAAAGGGCTTGAAGCAGAACCTGTACGCCATTAAGTGCGTGCTGCTTGCGGTTGAGTCCTGTAAAAAGATCTTTCGGGACTTTCAGCCGGATCTGGTGCTGGGTACCGGCGGTTATGCCAGCTTTCCGGCGCTGTATGCTGCCAGCACCATGGGGATCCCTACCTGTGTCCACGAAGCAAATGCACTGCCGGGTCTTACCACACAGCTGGCTGCCAGCCGGGCAGATAAGGTGCTGGTTGCCTTTGAGGAGAGCGTTTCCCAATACCGCAATCCCCAAAAGGTGCAGGTGGTAGGTATGCCGGTGCATCAGGATTTTATCTACACCCGCTATGAACAGGCCCGGAAGGATTTGGGTCTGGAAGGGAAACGGGTGGTCGTATCTGCCTTTGGCAGCCAGGGCGCAAAGGTGATGAACGAAACCATGGCAGAGCTTTTCCGTCTGGAGCAGGAAGCTGATTTTCCGTTTCATCATATCCACGCCACAGGCAGCTTTGGCTGGAAATGGATGCCGGATCTGGTGAAAGAAAAGGGCGTTGACCTATCTGAAACCAGTCAGATCGAAATGCGTGAATACATTTACAATATGCCCCAGCTGATGGCTGCGGCAGATGTGTTTATCGGCAGAGCCGGCTCCGGCACTTGTAATGAAGTGACTGCTTCCGGCACACCGGCGATCCTGATCCCGTCGCCCAATGTGACAGCCAATCATCAGGAAAAGAACGCAAGGGTACTTAGGGATAACGGCGGCGCTGTCTTGGTTCTGGAAAAGGAATGCACGGCGCAGGGGCTTTATCAGCAGATCACAGAGCTGCTGGAGGATGCCCAGCGTCGGGAAAAAATGACAGCCGCCCTGCGGCAGATGGCAGTTCCGGATTCCACGGAGCGGATCTGCGATATTCTGGAGGAAATGCTCCGGAATTCATAGGAGGAAAACCATGGATACAAAAGAGAGGAAGCGCAGTACCCAGAAAGCGCCTGCCAGAACTGCCGGGAAAACCGCTGTGTCAAACCGCAAAACCACAGCGCCCCAAAGCTCCAAGCGTACTGCAGCATCCAAGCCAAAGACACAAACTGCCCGGAAATCCCCGGCGCAGACTTCGGGTGTCACGCAGCAGCGCAAGCGCCGGCCTCAGATGCAAGCACAGGAGAAAGCGCCTGTTACAACACGGCAGCGCAAATCTGCGCCCAAAACCCAGCGCAAGACCGCACCCAGAACCCAGCGCAAGCCAAAGGTTTCGCCGGATGTGGTATATCTGCCGCCAAAGCCTTTTAGCCGAAACCGACTGCTTTTGCGGCTGGCTACGGTGGTTGCGGTGGTGCTGGCTCTGGTTTTGGGAATCTCCGTGTTCTTTAAGGTGGAGAACGTCCGGGTACACGGTACCCATAAATATTCTGCGGACGATATTCTGGTCGCTTCCGGAATTGAAAAGGGTGCGAACTTGCTGACCTTCAGCCGGGCAAAAGCCGGCGGCAAGATCATCGGCACGCTTCCCTATGTGGAAAAGGTACGTTTTGGAATAAAACTGCCCGGTACGGTAAATATTGAAGTAACAGAGGTAGAGGTTGGCTACGCGGTTGCGGACGGCTCTGAGAATTGGTGGCTGATCAGTGCAGCCGGCAAGGTGCTGGAGCAGCTGGAAAGCGGCGCGAATGTAGGCCATACCAATCTTCTGGGCGTAAAACTGGAAACGCCGGTGGTGGGCAGTCTAGCTCAGGCGCTGGAGGATCAAGTCCCGGAAACGGACGAAGAAGGCAACACCATCCCCATTGCGGTAACGGCTCAGAAGCGTCTGAATACGGCGCTGAATATCGTGCAGTATCTGGAGCAGAACGGGATTATCGGCGAGGCAGCCAATGTGGATGTTACCGAGCTGGCGGACATCCGCCTTCAGTACGGACAGCGCTACCTGGTAGAGCTGGGTGATGACAGTCAGCTTTCCTACAAGATCAGCGTTCTCAACGCGGCGATTTCAGATGTGAAAAAGAACTTCCCCTACAGCACGGGAGCGCTGAATGTTGCAGATCCACAGAATATTATCTTTAATCGGGACAAATAACTTGGGTTTTAAGAAAAACTTTGCCGAAAAATGCGATTTTCTTAAAAATTGATATTGACCAATCGACAATTTCAAGATAGAATATAGAGGTACAGTTATAATTTGCGGCAATAGGGTCAACCAATGCCGTAAAACCATACATAGGAGGAGAGCATATGTCTGAAATGTTCCAGGACCGTGTTGTGAAAATTAAAGTAATTGGTGTCGGCGGCGCCGGCAACAATGTTATCAACCGGATGATCGAGGCCGGTGTTGACGGCGTTGACTTCATCGTTGTGAATACGGACAAGCAGGATCTTAATAAGTCCGTCTGCAAGAATAAGATCCAGATCGGTGAGAAGCTCACCGGTGGTATGGGTGCCGGCTCCAAGCCCGAGATCGGCAAGAAGTCTGCTGAAGAATCCAGAGCAGCCATTGCCAAGGTGCTGGAGGGTACTGATATGGTGTTCATCACTGCCGGCATGGGCGGCGGCACCGGTACCGGCGCTGCACCTATCGTTGCGGATCTGGCTCACGAGGCTGGTATCCTGACTGTCGGCGTTGTGACCAAGCCCTTCAAGTTCGAGGGCGCTAACCGTATGCGTCAGGCTGAGGCCGGCATTGCGGAGCTGAACGATAAGGTCGATTCCCTGATCATTATCCCCAACGACCGTCTGAAGTACGTCACCGACGAGAAGATCACTTTCGCCAACGCCTTCGGCATCGCTGACGATGTTCTGAAGCAGGCTGTTACCTCTATCTCTGAGCTGGTTGGCTACTCTGAAAAAGTCATCATCAATCTGGACTTTGCTGACGTCTCTGCCGTCATGAAGGATGCAGGCCGCGCGCACATGGGCGTTGGCGTGGCTTCCGGTCGTGAGAAGGCTGAGCAGGCTGCTCTGGCCGCTGTTGCAAGCCCCCTGCTGGAGACTTCCATCAACGGCGCTACCGGCGTGCTGGTGAACGTTACCGGTTCTGCTGAACTGACTCTGGACGATGTGGAGACTGCTGCCGGTATCGTGCAGGAAGCTGCCAATCCCAATGCGAACATTATCTTCGGCGCTACCTCTTCCGTTGTGTTCGAGGACGAGATGCGTGTGACTGTTATCGCTACCGGTTTTGAGCACAGAGCTGATGCTCCTGCAACCAAGCCTCAAAGCGATGCTGCATCTGCAGATCCCGGCTTCAAGACCAACGATTTCAACAACATTGACGATGTGTTCAGCATCTTCAAGCGGTAAAAACACAAAATTCAGCATCCCGGGCAACGCCCGGGATGTTTCTTTGAGGAGGATTCCTGTGAACGCGTATCGGGAACTTGCCGGCTGCTATGACCGCCTGACAAACGATGTGGATTACAAGGCGGTGGTTGCCTTTTATCAGCAGATTATGGCCCGGGAGGGTGTCCATCCCCGGACGGCGGTGGATCTGGCCTGCGGGACGGGATCGGTGTCGATCCTTTTGGCAAAGATGGGTCTGCAGGTCACCGGCGTGGATATCTCTGAGGACATGCTCACCGCTGCCTGGGACAAGGCATCTGACATGGAAGAACCTCCCATGTTTATTTGCCAACCGCTGCAGAAGCTGCATCTGCCCAAAGGTGTTGACCTTGCGGTGTGCGCCCTTGACAGTCTGGACTATATCCTTGATCCTGCTGACTGCCAGGAAGCGATCCGGCGGATCTACAAATCCCTGAACCCCGGCGGCATTTTTATTTTTGATGTGAATACGCCGGAAAAACTGCGAGCCATGGACGGTCAAGTGTTTCTGGATGAGGACGAGGATGTGTACTGCGTCTGGCGGGGAGAATTTGATGGGCAGAGCAATATCTGCTCCTACGGAATGGACTTGTTTTGCCGGAAGGGTAAACTTTGGCAGCGCTCTTTTGAGGAGCATAAGGAATATGCCTATTCCCAAAGCCAGCTGACCGATTTTTTGAAGGAAGCCGGATTTAGAAGTATCCGCGTCTATGGCGACCGGAAAATGGAAGCGCCCGGTGAGGGCGAACAGCGAATTTATTTCAGCGCAAGAAAGGGAAGTATCAGATGAAGGATTATCTTGTCAGAGGCATGAGCATGGATGGTTTTGTTAAGGCGGTAGCTATCGCCTCCACAGAGATCGTCAGCCGTGCTGCCCAGATTCATAAAACCACACCCAATGCCACAGCGGCCTTTGGACGGGCGCTTACCGCGGCATCCATGATGGGCAATATGCAGAAAACGGAAAACGGCTCTATGACCCTGCAGGTCCGGGGCGGTGGTCCTATCGGTACGATCACCTGCGTGTCTGATGCCACCGGGAATGTCCGGGGCTGTGTTACAGAACCCCGCGTTCCGCTGGTGGAGAAGTATCCCGGCAAGCTGGATGTGGGCGCGACGGTGGGTACGGACGGAACACTGACGGTGATCCGGGATCTGCAGATGAAAGAGCCATACATTGGATCGACTCCGCTGGTTTCCGGTGAGATCGGTGACGATGTGACGGCTTATTTTGCCCAAAGTGAGCAGACACCTACAGCCTGCGCCCTGGGAGTTCTGGTGGATCGGGATCTGAGTGTGAAGGTTGCAGGCGGTTATCTGCTGCAGCTGTTGCCCGGTGCGCCGGACGAGGTGATCGATAAGCTGGAAAAGGGCATTCAGCGGGCGGGAGCTGTGACTGCCATGCTGGAAGCCGGCATGACACCGGAAGATATCCTGGGACAGGTCATGGGAGATCTTGGCGTTGTATTTCTGGAAACCACCCCTGTCAGCTATAAATGCTACTGCTCTGCCGATCGGGTTTCCCGGGCGCTTATCAGCTTAGGAAAAGCCGAATTGGAAGAGATTCTGGCAGAGGGAAAGGAATTTCCTGTGGAGTGCCAGTTCTGTGATACCACCTATGCATTTACACCTGCCGACATTGAGGAACTGCTGAAAAAGATCTGAAAACATCAGAGTTTTCATGGACCTTGCCGCGCTTTCTGCCTGCAAAAAATAGCGGAAAAAAATAATGAAAAATGCTTGACAAATGACTGCCGTATGTGTATAATGAAACCCGTCGCTGAGGTTAGAACCTCACGAACCGGTACGGGAGCATAGCTCAGCTGGGAGAGCACATGCCTTACAAGCATGGGGTCACAGGTTCGAGCCCTGTTGTTCCCACCACATTATTTGGCCCGGTGGTGCAGTCGGTTAGCACGCCAGCCTGTCACGCTGGAGGTCGACGGTTCGAGTCCGTTCCGGGTCGCCATATTAAGCATCTGAGCAGAGCGCAATGCTCTGCTCAACATGCCTCTGTAGCTCAGTAGGTAGAGCAGCGGACTGAAAATCCGCGTGTCGTTGGTTCGATTCCGACCGGAGGCACCAAGATGCGGGTGTAGCTCATCCGGTAGAGCGCCACCTTGCCAAGGTGGAGGTAGCGAGTTCGAGCCTCGTC
>JAZNLP010000045.1:0-2845 GCA_045579165.1 Faecousia sp. | reverse complement strand
GCGCCCAAGGGACTGACTGCCGCTTCCGGCATCGACGCGGTCACCCACGCTCTGGAGGCTTACGCGTCCATGCTTGCCACCGATTATACAGACGGTCTTGCTCTGCGGGCGCTGAAGCTGATCTTCAAGAACCTGCCTGAGGCTTACGACAACGGCGGTTCTGCTCCCAGAGCCAGAGAGAATATGGCAAACGCAGCAACCATGGCCGGCATGGCCTTTGCCAATGCCTTCCTGGGTGTCTGCCACTCCATGGCGCACAAGCTGGGCGCGTTCCACCATCTGCCCCACGGCGTTGCCAACGCATTGATGATCGAGCAGGTGCTGCGCTTTAACGCGGCGGAAGTTCCTGTGAAGATGGGTACTTTCTCCCAGTATGACCACCCCCATACGCTGGAGCGCTATGCTGAGGTTGCGGACTATCTGGGTCTGGGCGGCAACAGCGACCAGGAGAAGCTGGAGAACCTTATAAAGGCTGTCAACGAGCTGAAGGCCAGAGTTGGCATCAAGGCTACCATCCGGGAGTACGGCATTGATGAAAAGGATTTCCTTGCCCGGCTGGACGATATGGTGGAACAGGCCTTTGACGATCAGTGCACCGGCGCGAACCCCCGCTATCCGCTGATGAGCGAGATCCGGCAGATGTTCCTCAATGCCTACTACGGCAAGCAGTAATGCAAATAAAAGCGGTCACCCATCGGGTGGCCGCTTTCTTTTGGAAAAAGCTTGATAATATGGCTGCTTCATTATATATTGTAAGTAATCTGAGAGAAAGCGGAGAGGGCTTATGGAAACGCTGCGTTACGGAATATTAAGCACATCTTCTATTGCGCCCCGGTTTATTGCCGCGGTCCGGGCGGCCAACGGGGGCGAAGTTTTGGCGCTGTCGTCCCGTACTTTGGAAAAAGCACAGCAGAAAGCGGCGCTTTGGAACATCCCCAGAGCGTACGGAAGCCACAGGCAGCTGCTGGAAGATCCGGATGTGCAGATCGTGTATATTTCCACCGTCAATGCCCAGCACTATCCTTGGGCAAAAGCGGCGCTGGAGCATGGCAAGCATGTGGTTTGCGAAAAGCCATGCACCACATCGGAAGTCCATACCCGGGAGCTGTTTGCCTTGGCACGGAAGAAGGGCCTTTTCTTCATGGAAGCGGAAAAAATGCTCTTTCTTCCGGCGGTTCAGGAAGTCCGCCGCCGGATCGAAGCAGGTCAGCTGGGAGAAATCTATATGGCGCAGCTGAGCCACAGCTTTTCCGCAGCCTACAACACCTGGATGTTTGACCGGGAATCCGGTGGCGGTCCGCTGCTTTCCAGCGGGATCTATGCGGTGCAGCTGCTGCGGTGGCTGTTTGGCCCCATGGAACAGATAAAAGGAATCCCCAGCAAAATGGAAAACGGGGTGGAGTGGCAGTATATTCTTACCGGCAGCACCCAAAGCGGCGTGCTGTTCAGCGCGAAAAACAGCACCCGGGCGATCTTGGACAACACCGCCAGGATCTATGGAACAGGCGGCTGGCTGGAGCTTCCGGAATACTGGAAGGCGCGTAAGGTGATTTTCCATATTGCCGGAAAAGAGCCGGAAGTTCTGGAATTTCCCTGTGAGCATGAGCTTGTTTACGAAGCAGAGCATATCCGCAGCTGTTTAGAGCAGGGACTTCTCACCAGCCCTGTGGTGACGGAAGAGATCTCGGCAGAGGGGATCCGGGCGCTGGAACAGGTGGCGAACACTTGGTAGAGCATATATAAAAAGCGTGTTGCTGGTACTGCAACACGCTTTTTTAATCACGCTTGGATGAAAATACCCATATTTGGGGTTGACATTTTCTGGCCGTTGATGCATAATTGTATACAATAATACAAGATCCGGAAAGGATGAGAATATATGCTGGAAATTTCCAATAAAACCAATCTGCTGGAGCAAAAGTCCTACAAGTATTCTCTGCAGGATGTGGCTGAACCGAACCTGCAGCGGGACATTTATTCTTACGGCAGCGTTCCTAAGATCCCCTTTAACCACCGCCGTGTTCCCATGAACATGCCGGAGGAGATCTGGATCACAGATACCACGCTTCGGGACGGTCAGCAGTCTGTAGAACCCTATTCTGTGGAGCAGATCGTGCGGCTGTATCAGTACCTGTCCAAGTTGGGCGGACCTTACGGTATTATCCGCCAGACGGAGTTTTTTATCTACAGCAAAAAAGACAGGGATGCTCTGGAAAAGTGCCTCTCTCTGGATCTGAAGTTCCCGGAGATCACCAGCTGGATCCGCGCCAGCAAGGACGATTTCCGTCTGGTTCGGGAGCTGGGTCTGAAGGAGACCGGTATTTTAGTCAGCTGCAGCGATTACCACATTTTTAAGAAGATGAAAATGACCCGGCAGCAGGCGCTGGATCACTATCTTGCCACCGTCAGCGATGCCTTTGACGCAGGTGTTATTCCCCGCTGCCATCTGGAGGATATCACCAGAGCCGATTTCTACGGCTTTGTAGTGCCTTTCGTCAACGAACTGCAAAAGCTGTCGCGGCAGGCAGGTATCCCTGTGAAGATCCGTGCCTGCGATACTATGGGCTACGGCGTTCCCTACACGGAAGCGGCTCTGCCCCGAAGCGTTGCCGGTATCATTTACGGCCTGCAGCACTATTCCGATGTGCCCAGCGAGTGCCTGGAGTGGCACGGACATAACGATTTCTATAAGGCTGTCACCAATGCTTCCACTGCCTGGCTGTACGGCGCTTGCGCGGTCAACTGCTCCCTGCTGGGTATCGGTGAGCGCACCGGCAACATTCCTCTGGAAGCTATGGTGTTTGAGTATGCATCGCTCCGGGGCTCTATGGACGGCATGGATCCT
>JAZNLP010000044.1:0-6029 GCA_045579165.1 Faecousia sp. | reverse complement strand
TACTTATGCAGAAATGATCAACGGTCTGCGCCAGGGCGTTTCTGAGCTGAGCCTGTTCCCGGTGCTGTGCGGCTCCGGTGTGAACTGCCTTGGCAGCCTGATGCTGATGGACCATATCATCGACCTGCTGCCCAACCCTGTTCAGGGTAACTATCATAAGGCGACTCTGGCTGACGGCACCACCGAGGAGTTCGTTGTTTCTCCCGGCGGCGTTCCCTCTGCCTTTGTTTGGAAGACCGTTTCCGATCAGTACGGCAAGTATTCCTTTATTAAGGTTCTGTCCGGCGTGATCAATTCCGATACCACTCTGGTCAATTCCCGTACCGGTGAGACAGAAAAGCTGGGCCGCCTGTATTCCATGTGCGGCAAGAAGAACACAGAAGTCAAGGAACTGACCTGCGGCGATATCGGCGCTATCGGTAAGATGGACAAGGTCAAGACCGGCGATACTCTGTGCGATCCCAGAAAGGTCGTTTCTCTGAAGCAGATCCCCTATGCAGAGCCCTGCTACAGCGTTGCTATCGCTCCCAAGGTTAAGGGCCAGGAAGAAAAGGTCGGCACCGGCCTGAACCGTCTGAACGAGGAAGATCCCTCCTTCACTCTGGTCAACAATGCCGAGACCCGTCAGCTGGTCCTCTCCGGCGCCGGCGATCAGCATCTGGATGTTCTGGTTGCCAAGCTGAAGTCCCGCTTCGGTGTGGATGCTGTTCTCAGCCCCGCAAAGGTTGCCTACCGTGAGAAGATCAAGAAGAAGGTGGAGGCTCACGGCCGTCACAAGAAGCAGACCGGCGGCAGCGGCCAGTTCGGCGATGTCTGGGTCCGTTTCGAGCCCCAGGAAGAGCAGGATGAACTGATCTTTGATGTGGAAGTCGTCGGCGGCGCTGTGCCCAAGAACTTCAACCCCGCGGTTGAAAAGGGTATTCAGGAAGCCATTCAGAAGGGCCCCCTGGCCGGTTACCCCATGGTTAACCTGAAGGCGGTTCTGTACGACGGTTCTTACCACCCCGTTGACTCCAACGAAATGGCATTTAAGCTGGCTGCTATCCTTGCTTTTAAGGAAGCTATGCCCAACGCTATGCCCACTCTGCTTGAGCCTGTGGGTTCTCTGGCTGTCACCATTCCCGATAGCTACATGGGCGATGTCATCGGCGATCTGAACAAGCGCCGCGGCCGTGTTATGGGCATGAATCCCGATAAGGACGGCAATACTGTGGTGGAGGCGGAAGTTCCCATGGCGGAGATGTCTTCTTACGCTATCGACCTGCGGGCTATGACCCAGGCTCGTGGCTCCTTCACGCTGACATTTGAGCGTTACGAGGAAGTTCCCAAGGCCAACCAGCAGAAGATCATCGACGACGCAAAGAACGAAGAGTGATTCTGAAATAGCATTAAGCGGCGCAGCAAAAGCTGCGCCGCTTTTTTTGTCCGCCTAGATTTTTCTTGTAAAAATATACTGGGTGTGATATGCTTTCATAAAGCCGAGAAAAGGAGAAAACTATGCTTCCGGAAGCTTTTTTGAATAGAATGAAACAGCAGCTGGGGGAGGAGTATCCGGCATTTTTGCAGAGCTTGGAACGGCCCAGAGCCGTAGCGCTGCGGTTTAATCCCCTTAAGGGCGCAGCGCCTCAGCTTAGCTTTGTGAAAGAACCGGTTCCCTGGGAGCCCCAGGGCTTTTATTATGATCCGGAATCCCGTCCGGGTCTGCACCCTTATCATGAGGCCGGCGTATACTATTTGCAGGAGGCAAGTGCGATGGCACCTGTTACGCTGCTGGAGCCCCAGCCGGGGGAGCGGATCTGTGACCTTTGTGCAGCACCGGGAGGGAAGTCTACCCAGATCGCTGGCCGTATGAACGGTGAGGGCTTCGTGCTGTGCAACGAATATAATCCCAAGCGGGCAAAGATCCTTGCCCGGAACATAGAGCGAATGGGCATTGCCAACGCGCTGGTTACCAATGAACATCCGGAGAATCTTGCCAGCCGCTTGGAGGGGTTTTTTGACCGGGTGCTGATCGACGCGCCCTGCTCCGGGGAGGGAATGTTCCGCAAGGAGGAAGCTGCGGTGACCGACTGGAGCCAGGAGACAGTGGAAATGTGCGCCCGGCGGCAGCGGGAGATCCTGCGCTCCGGGGCAAGACTCTTACGGCCCGGCGGGCGGCTGGTGTATTCCACCTGCACCTTCGCACCCGAGGAAAATGAACAGACGGTAGCGGCATTTTTACAGGAAAATCCGGATTTTGAAGCGGTTTCTGTGGTTGCGCCTTGGTTTACGGATGCGGGAGAGGGTCAGTTCCGGCTGCTGCCCCATAAGCTGCTGGGAGAGGGCCACTTTGCTGCGGTGCTTCGCAAAAAAGGACAGGATGCGCCTGCGGGGGATGTTAGCTCCGGAGAAAAACTCCCTAAGCTGTGGCTGGATTTTGCCAAGGAACTGGATATACACCTGCCGGCAGGCAAGGCGGTTAGCTTTGGCGCCAGTCTTTATTGGGCAGCAGAGGCCATGCCGGAGCTGCGGGGACTGAAAGTAGAGCGCCCGGGACTGGAATTGGGTACAGTAAAGAAAGATCGCTTTGAGCCGGCACACGCGCTGGCAATGTGGCTCAAAGATTGCAAAAATGTGCAGGATTACCCGGCAGAAAGTCAGAAGATCCAGGCATATCTGGGCGGAAATGTTGTGCCTTCGCCGATAAAGGGCTGGTGTCTTGTGACGGTAGATGGCTATTCTCTGGGTTGGGGAAAGGGAGACGGAAGTGTTCTGAAGAACCATTATCCCAAGGGCTTACGAAGACCGGTCTGAATTTACCCTTTACATCCACCGGATTGTGTGATATAATTAACAAACTGTAACAAGTGTTCCACACAGTTGTATTTTAATTATTCGCAAGGAGAGGATTATCCTTGGCTCGATATGAAATTCATGGCGGTGTACCGCTGCAGGGAAGTGTGTCGATCAGCGGCGCGAAAAATGCGGCGGTGGCGATTTTGCCTGCTGCATTGTTGGTAAAAGGTACCTGCCGTATTGAAAATGTACCGAATATTTCCGATGTTCGGATCATGATCTCCATTTTGCACCGGTTGGGCGCGGATATTCGCTATCCGGAGCCTGGCGTGGTGGAGATCAACTGTGACCGTGTGACCAGCACCCGTCCGGATCCGGAGCTTGTGACCCAGATGCGCGCCAGCTATTATATGATGGGCGCATTGCTCGGGCGTTCCGGTTGTGCCCATGTGGCGCTGCCCGGCGGCTGTAATTTTGCGTCCCGACCCATTGACCAGCATATTAAAGGCTTTTATGCCTTGGGCGCGGATGTGGATGAAACAGAGGAGTATGTGAATCTTCAGCCCGGCCCCGGCGGCTTGCAGGGCGGCAGGATCAGCTTGGACGTAGTCAGCGTTGGTGCTACGGTAAATATTATGCTGGCGTCGGTGCTGCTTCCCGGTCAAACGGTGATCGAGAACGCCGCCAAAGAGCCTCACATCGTTGACCTTGCAAACTTCCTCAATACCATGGGCGCCCATGTTTCCGGCGCAGGTACGGATACGGTGAAGATCCGGGGCGTGGAATCCCTGCGGGGCGGCACTTACGCCATTATCCCGGACCAGATCGAAGCGGGTACATATCTTGCGGTGGCGGCTGCTACCGGCGGCAATGTTTTGGTGAAAAATGTGATCCCCAAGCACGTGGAGTGCATCACCTCCAAGCTGCAGGAAATGGGCGCGCAGGTAATCCACTATGACGATGCTGTTCGGGTCAGCTGTAATGGCCGCTTGCGGCACACCACAGTCAAGACTCGTCCCTATCCCGGTTTTCCCACGGATATGCAGGCGCAGATCTGCGTGTGTATGTCTCTGGCATCCGGTGTCAGCCGCCTGACAGAAAGCGTCTATGAGACCCGCTTCTTCGGCTACTGCACAGAGCTGCAGAGCATGGGCGCGGATATCCAGGTCAACGGAAAGACTGCAATTATCACAGGAACGGAGTCCATTTCCGGTGCAACGGTTTACGCGCACGATCTTCGTGCCGGCGCGGCGCTGGTGATCGCGGGCCTTGCTGCGGAAGGCGTGACCTATGTTGAAAATATCCATTATGTAGAGCGGGGCTATGAAAACATCATAGAAAAGCTCACCTCTCTCGGTGCGAGAATCCGCAGATTGGATGACTGAATACAAAAGGGTCTGTTGTAAAGATTACAACAGACCCTTGTTTTTTGTTATTCGCCAAACAATCCGGTGGAAAGATACCGCTCGCCGGAGTCGGGGAGCAAGACGACAATCGTCTTATCGGCATAGGCTTCCTCTTTTGCCAATGTGATGGCAGCGAAGAGGGCCGCGCCGGAGGAGATGCCTGCTAAGATGCCTTCCTTTTTGCCCAACTCCCGGGCGGTAGCATAGGCATCTTCGTCCGTTACCGGAATGATCTGATCGATCACACTTAAGTCCAGGATCGAGGGGATAAAGCCTGCGCCGATCCCCTGGATGCCGTGCTTTCCCGGCTGCTTGCCGGATAACACCGCGGAGGATGCTGGCTCGGCGGCAACGATCTTGACAGCCGGATTTTTACCTTTCAGGAATCTTCCCACACCGGTGACCGTTCCACCGGTTCCAGCTCCTGCTACAAAAACATCCACCTTTCCGTCGGTATCCTCCCAGATTTCCGGGCCGGTGGTGTTGTAATGGGCTTGCGGATTGGCGGGGTTGTCAAACTGGCTGGGGATAAAACTGCCCGGATGGTCTTGGGCAAGCTTGTTTGCCAGAGCAATTGCACCGGCCATGCCTTCTTCTGCTGGGCTGAGGACTACTTCCGCGCCGTAAGCAGCCATCAGCTGCCGGCGCTCTTTGCTCATGCTGCCGGGCATGACGATGATCGACCGGTAGCCCCGGGCAGAAGCCACGGCAGCAAGTCCAATGCCGGTATTACCGGAGGTTGGTTCAATGATAACAGAGTCCGGGCTAATTAGACCCTTTTTTTCAGCGTCGTTGAGCATAGCAACGGCTACCCGGTCTTTTACAGAGCCGCCGGGATTATTGCACTCCAGCTTGGCAAGCAGCCGGCCTTTCAATGCATATTCTTTTTCCAGCCGGGTCAGCTCCAGAAGCGGCGTGTTCCCGATGAGCTGCTCCACGGAAGTATAGATTGGCATAGTGGGATCCTCCATGGTGTTTTTCTTATTATAACCCCCAAAACAGGGAGATGTCAACGGCAGGTGCGGATTGACATTATTTTCTGACTGTGATATAACCATTAAAATGAGAAGGAGGCGGCAATATGATTCCTTACGAAGAAAAAATCGAAGCAGTGGTAGATCTGATTTTGGAGGATTACCGCAACGAAAGGGATATTGACAAGATCGACCCCCAGCGCCATCCGGATAAGGACGCGCTGATCGATATTGTTGAAAAACTCCGCCGTATCGTATTTCCCGGTTACAGCAAGGATAAAAATTACCGGATCTATAATGCTAAGCATAACCTTTCCATGCTCATTGAGGATGTGATCTTTAATCTCAGTCGCCAGATCGCTTTGGTGCTGCAGAGCGGCGGTATGGATGCCGCTGCCGCGGAAGAGCAGGGGAGAAAGCTGTGTCTTAAGTTTTTGCAGGTGATTCCGAAAGTTCGTTCTGTGGTTCAGACTGACCTGCAGGCTGCCTATGACGGAGACCCGGCAGCAACCGGCTGCGAAGAGATCATTTTCTCCTATCCCGGTCTGTTCGCCATCACAGTTTACCGGCTGGCCCATGAGCTGCATATGTTGGGCGTTCCCATGATCCCCCGGATTATGACGGAGCATGCCCATAGCGTCACAGGTATCGATATCCACCCCGGTGCGGTGATCGGCGAATACTTCTTTATCGACCATGGCACAGGCATCGTCATCGGTGAAACGACTGTCATTGGCAAGGGCGTCAAGATCTACCAGGGCGTGACCCTTGGCGGACTTTCCACCCGGGGCGGCCAGAGTCTCAGGGGCAAGAAGCGCCATCCTACTATCGAGGATAATGTGACGATTTACGCCAATGCTGCGATCTTGGGCGG
>JAZNLP010000043.1:0-3358 GCA_045579165.1 Faecousia sp. | reverse complement strand
TTTCCTTATTCCACCTTCAGCATCCGGTAACCGATGCCAATATGGGTTTGGATATACTGAGTTTGGGAATCCTTTTCCAACTTCTTACGCAGGGTTGCCATATGGACACGAAGGGACGCCATATCGCTTTCCCAGGAGCTGCCCCAGATCTTGTTAGTCAGATAGGTATGGGTCAAGACCTTTCCGGCATCCTTCGCCAGCAGACAGAGCAGCTTGTATTCTGTGGGTGTCAGCTTCATTTCTTCGCCGCTTAAGGTAACACAGCCTGCGCCGTAGTCTATGGTCAGTCCGCCGTTACGGAACACGGAGTCTGCGCTGTTGCTGGCCACCGCAGAAATTCTTCTCTGAGCCACCCGAAGCCTTGCCAGAAGCTCTGTCACGGAGAAGGGCTTTGTCAGGTAATCGTCCGCACCGGCATCCAGTGCGGCAACCTTGTCGGCATCCTCACTCCGGGCAGAAATGACGATAATGGGCATTTGTGACCAGCTGCGAATCCGCTTGATGATGGCAATACCGTCCATATCCGGCAGCCCCAGGTCCAGGAACAGGATATCCGGCTGCTGGGTGGTAGCAGCCGCGATGGCCGCTTCGCCTGTGGGCGCAGTGATGAATCGGTATTCGTTTGACTTTAATGTGGTGGTAATGAGGTTGCGGACGGTGGAATCGTCCTCCACTACCAGGATCAAGGGTTTATTCATGGACTTCCACCTCCCCGGCTGGAATAGTAAATGTAAAGACCGTACCGGTAGGTTCATTATCGGTAACGGCAATGGTGCCGCCGTGGACATTCACGATAGATCGGCACAGGCTCAGCCCCAAGCCAAGACTTCTTCGGCAATCGGCAATGGGATTACTGCCGCTGTAGAACATCTCAAATATCTTTTCCTTTTCGCTGTCCGGTACACCTGCGCCGTTATCTGCCACACGGATCTCTATAAAATCCCGATCCCCGGTGGTGGTAATATCAATATGAGACCCCACAGGGGTGTACTTAATGGCATTGTCCACCAAGTTAATAATGACCTGAATGATAAGCCGGGCATCACACTTGGCAAGGAGCAGATCGTTTTCGTGGTGTACCGTGATGGAATGCTCGTCCTGCTTTCTGCTGATATGCTGCAGGGCCTCAGAGACGATCTCCTCGATCAGGTGGGGCTGCATTTTCAACTCCATACGCCCCTCTTTGATCTTTGTCACCGCCAGCAGGTTTTCCACCAGATTGGTCAGCCATGCGGAATCGTCATAGATATCACCGCACATTTGCCGTATGGTATCGCTGTCCAGTTTTTCCAGGTCGGAAAGCAGCATACCTGCGTTGCCGGAAATGGAGGTCAGAGGTGTGCGCAGATCGTGAGAAATGGAGCGCAGAAGATTGGCGCGGAGCTTTTCCTGCTCAGCCTGCAGCTTTGCATCCTCCATTTCCTTGGTGTTACGGCTGTTTTCCAAGGCAAGGGCGCACTCGCCCAATATGGACAGCAGCACGCTGTTCTCAAATGCCTCCAACGGTTCTTTCCCCTCAATGATGACCGTACCGTAGACTCTGTCCTGCACCCTGATGGGATACTGCAGAGCGTCCTTGCGTCCGCTGGATACAACCCCGGGCAGCACTGAGGCGTGGCGACCCAGAAGCTTTGCGACCTGGGTTCTGACCGTCTGGAAGATCTTATCGTCAGATGCCGCCTTTTGAAGCATCTGGTTGGTTTCCAGCAGCAGATTGGTACGGTAGGCCGCCTGGGTAGATTGCCGTGTCTGTCCCTTCAGTCGGTCTGTCATAGTGCCAACTGTCAGAGATGCGATGAGCATAATAAGAAAGGTCAGAGGTGCACCGTCTGCATATACCCGCAGGGAAAATTGTGGGGTCGTAAATAAGAAGTTAAACACAAGCAAGCTGCCGACAGCCGACAGGACATAGCTGGACCGGGTGGATGTAAAGATGGCTGTCAGCAACACCGCCAATAGGTAGATCGCAATAATATTGGCTTCGCTGAAGCCTACCTTTGAGGACAAATAACCCAGTCCGCTTGCCAGGATCAGGATAGCAAGAGATACACACCAATCCCGCAAGGTCGTCCGAAGATCGATCTTCTTTTTGATCTTCTTAGGCAGATACGGCCCATCCGTACTGGCATCCGGGATGATGTGGATATCAATGTGGGGCGCGATCTGTGTCAGCTTTTCTGTCAGGGTGGGTTTGCCGAAGAATCTGCGTCTGGACATAGCGCTTCTGCCCACTACGATCTTCGTCACGCCGGACAGCCGCGCATACTCCGCGATCTGATAGGAAACATCGTCACCAAAGACCGTTTCAATGGTTGCGCCCAGTTTCTTTGCCAGATCCATATTCTCATGCAGACGCTCCTTGTCTGCACCGGACATAGCTTCATAATTGGGTGTGCGGACAAACAGCGCTGTCAGACTGCCTTTGAAGGCTTTTGCCATAGTTGCAGCTGTGCGAATGATCCGGGCATTGGACGGAGCTGAAGAAAGACCCACAAGGATGTGTTCCGCCATAAGCAGTCCTCCTGTCTCTTTTTCTCTTTTTCTCTCATTCTATCACATCTTCCTCCGGATATCTACAACTATCATCATAAGTAAAGGTGGGTTCATTACCGGGTCTGCGCTCCAGAAACTTATCCAGCTTTCTCAGCAGGTACACCAAATATGCCTGCCCGCCGACAAAGCTCAGCACAGCCAGTATGATCCATACAACTTTCATAACAGCGATCTTAAATCCGGAAGCATCTCTGGATATCCTTGAATCTGCCCATTACCATCAGGGATTTCCCTTCGCACAGCAAGGTATCCGGTGTGATAAAGGAATCCAGCTTGCTTCCACACTTTGTTCCCAGAATATTGATATTGAATTTTTTACGGATATCCAGCTGTCCGACTGTCTTGCCCATCCAGGCATCCGGAATTGTCACCTCAAAGATAGCGTTCTCGCTGTCCAGCTCGATATAGTCCAGCACATGATCGGCGCTGTACCGGATGGCCGCCCACCGGGCCAACTGCTTTTCCGGGTAAACTACTTCGTCCGCACCGTTTCGCAAAAGGAATTTCTCCTGCACATCCGTTGCGGCGCGGGACACAACCAGCTTGGCACCCAATTCCTTCAGCAGGCTTGTGGTCTGCAGGCTGTTTTGGAAGTTGTTTCCGATACCTACGATGCAGACATCGTAATTGTCTACACCCAAGCTCCGCAGAAACGCTTCATTGGTGCTGTCACCGATCTGGGCATTAGTGACATAGGGAAGGATCTCCTGTACCAGGTCCTCTTTGTGGTCAACCGCCATAACCTGATGGTTCAGCTCCCGGAGTTTCATTGCGATGTGTTTACCGAAACGGCCAAGACCAATTA
>JAZNLP010000042.1:0-2859 GCA_045579165.1 Faecousia sp. | reverse complement strand
GCCCATAGTCTGGGCGGCGTGTTTCATCTGCCCCATGGGCGGCTGAACGCGGTGCTGCTCCCGGCGGTGGTGGGGTGCAATGCCCATGCTGCCGCGGTCAAATACGCAAAGCTTGCCCGGGCGGCGGGCTTCGGGGGCAGCGCGGATACCTTGGCGGTGCGGAATTTACGAAACGGCCTCATACGGCTGCGAAGCGACCTGAAAATGCCGGCAACCTTGGTGCAGGCGGGGGTGGATCACCGGCGGCTGTGGCGGGAGCTGGACAGCATCGTCCGGGCGACTTTGGAAGATCCCTGCTGCCGGACAAATCCCATGCCTGTGGAGGATTTTCTGGTGCGGAAGATCCTGGAAGAGGTGACCGGCCGTGTCTGATACCCTGCTGAGCGTGGGTCTGGATGTGGGAACGACCTCTACCCAGATGATCCTGTCGGAGCTGACGGTGGAAAACCGGGGTACGGGCTTTACCGTGCCGGAGCTGACCATTTCTCAGCGGAAGATCCGGTACCAAAGCCCGGTGTATTTTACGCCGCTTCTGGGGCATGACCGGGTGGATGGCGAAGGCATCCGGGAAATTGTGGCAGCAGAGTATGAAAAGGCGGGGATCAGCCGCCGGGATGTGGATACCGGCGCGGTGATCATCACCGGAGAGACCTCCCGGAAGGAGAACGCTCGGGCGGTACTGTCCGCCCTTTCGGAGCTGGCGGGGGATTTTGTGGTGGCTACCGCCGGCCCCCATCTGGAAAGCGTGCTGGCTGCCAAAGGCGCGGGAGCGGTGGAATTTTCGGAAAACACCGGAAAAACCGTGCTGCACATGGACATCGGCGGCGGGACAAGCAACCTGGCGCTGATCCAAAATGGAAATGTTATGTCAACTTCTTGCCTGAATGTGGGCGGCAGGCTGCTGAAATTCGACCCCACCGGCCGGGTGACCTATGTTTCCCCGGTGCTGCAGGGACTTTGCACCCTGTCTGTGGGGGATGTGGCCACCAAAGAAGCGGTGGAAGCGGTGGCGAAGCTGCTGACACAGGCGTTGGAAATGTCAGCAGGATTATGTAAACCCACAGAGCTGCTTGAAACACTTTCCACCAAGGAAGCAGGGCTGGCGCAGCCCCCGGATGGGGAAACGCCGGTGATCTCCTTTTCCGGCGGTGTGGCGGACTGCATCGAAACCGACCGCCCATGGCTGGAATTTGGGGATATGGGCCCTGTATTGGGACAGGCCATCCGGAAAAGCCGGCTGTGCGCCGGGCAGTACCGGCTGGGCAGTCAGACCATCCGCGCCACGGTCATCGGCGCAGGCTGCCACAGCGCCCAGCTTTCCGGCAGCACGGTGTTTTGCCGGAATTTGCAGCTGCCGTTAAAGAATCTGCCGGTGGCGGCGCTTTCCCGTGAGGAACAGCAAATGCCCCCGGAGGAGCTGTCGGCACTAATTAAAAAACGGCTTTCCCAGCAGGATACCCACAGCGTATTGGCGCTGCCGGGATTTTCAGCCCCCGGCTACACACAGGTAACGGCCTTTGCCGGGATGCTGGTGGATGCTCTGGCAGGAAAACCTGCCCTGGTGGCGCTGGAGCAGGACATGGCAAAGGCATTGGGACAGGCCATGGCGCTGCGGCTGCCGGAGGGCGCGCCGGTTCTGTGCATCGACCGGGTAAAGCTTCATGAGGGCAGCTATCTGGATGTGGGCGCGCCCATAGGGCCGGCTCTGCCGGTGGTCATCAAGACTCTGGTTTTGGGTAGCTAGATTGGGGTTTATGAAGCAGCAAACAAGGGTGTCATTCCGAGACCCCAACGGGGTCGTGGGAATCTCCCGGTACAAAGACGAGGGTCGGCAAATGTGGCAAGGTTTCACCAGGAGATTGCCACGGCTGCTAAAGCAGCCTCGCAATGACAGTTCTTTCGAAATGGCGCTATAAACTGAAATCGAAACAGGAGGTAACTATGCTTCTGAAAACCACCCTTTTGGGGAAAACCTATGCCTTCCGGGATCTGAAAGAGGTTCTGGCAAAGGCCAATGAGGAAAAGACCGGGGATAAATTGGCGGGTCTGGCGGCGGAAAGCGCCCGGGAGCGGGTGGCGGCAAAGGTGGTGCTCTCTGCCATAGAGCTGCAGGATCTGCGGGAAAATCCGGCAGTTCCTTATGAGACCGATGAGGTCACCCGGATCATTCAGGACGATGTGAGTCTTCCTGTTTATGAAAAGATCCGACGCTGGACAGTCAGCGATCTGCGGGAGTGGATCTTGTCGGAAAGCACCACCGGCGACGATATCCGCAAGCTCAGCCGGGGTCTGACCTCGGAAATGGTGGCGGCGGTGTGCAAGCTGATGAGCAATCTGGATCTCATTTATGCCGCCAACAAGATCACCGTCACCGCCCACTGCAACACCACCATCGGCCTGCCGGGTACGCTTTCCTGCCGGCTGCAGCCCAATCACACCACCGATGATCCCGACGGCATCACCGCCAGCACCCTGGAGGGGCTGACTTTCGGCGCAGGCGACGCGGTGATCGGCCTAAATCCGGTGACCGATTCTCCGGAGCAGGTGGGGCGGGTGCTGCGGCGGGTTCAGGAGATCAAGGAGCATTGGGCTATCCCCACCCAGATCTGCGTGCTGGCCCATGTCACCGCCCAGATCAAGGCGGTGCGCGCAGGCGCGCCCTGCGATCTGATCTTCCAGTCTATCGCCGGCAGCGAAGCAGGCAACGCCGCCTTTGGCTCCAATGCCGCCACCATTGAGGAGGCCCGGCAGCTGCTGCTGACCCAGGGCACGGCAGAGGGACCCAATGTGCTGTATTTTGAAACGGGCCAGGGCTCGGAGCTTTCTTCCAACGCCCACCACGGCACAGACCAGGTGACC
>JAZNLP010000041.1:0-5916 GCA_045579165.1 Faecousia sp. | reverse complement strand
CAGTTGGTGGCAGGCTCCACCACATCCGGCCGCTTGATGTTCAGCTTATCGCAGTCGGCAAAAAAGGCCTCCGTATAGAATCTGGCGATATCCATAACGGACTTGTTTTCCCGCTTAGCGCCCTTGAGCATCTTGTCTTCGCCGGTGTCCGCATCCGATGCCAGATGACCCACATCGGTAATGTTCATGACCCGCTTAACGTTATAGCCCACATACCGCAGGCTCTTTTCCAGCACATCCTCCATGATATAGGTACGCAGGTTACCGATATGGGCATAGTGGTATACCGTTGGGCCGCAGGTATACATCTTCACAAGGTTGGGATCGTTGGGGGTAAACAGTTCCTTCTTATGGGTAGCCGAGTTATATAGATACATATTGGTCTCCTCCAATTCTATTTTACAAACAAAAAACGCCTCTTATACCCTACCGGCACAAGAGGCGGGTCAGTATGACTCGCGGTTCCACTCTCATTTATCACTTCATATACACTTCCCGCTCCCGGACGCACTTTCACGGACCGCCCCTGCCGGCGCTTGCACCCCATGGCGCCGGCTCGCTGAAGGTTTGATTTCCGCTACTCTTTCCGATCAACACGGACCAAAGCTATGCATATTTTACCACTCCTTTAAGGGGTTTGTCAAGCCAATCCAAAAAACCTCAGTTGCACATTTTCTCATTGTGTGATATACTGTTTCACAGTACCCATACATCCAAGGAGGATACATATGCGAAAGATTCTCTACATCCTGCCCATCGTGGCACTGGTGCTGTGTATCGCGCTGGTGCTGGTGATGACGGGAGTTTTGACTTTCCCGGAAGCGACTACCCCTTCCACAGCCCAGTCTACTACTGTACCCACGCAAGCCAGCGACCCCTCTTCTGCCGGTGACAGCACCTGGACGCCTGTGGACATGGTTTCCGTCGCCTTGCCGAAAATGACCGACACAGTCGTGACTGAAGATGGGCTTCTGCTGTTTTACCGCACCTTCCAGGATGTGGTGATCAGCTCTTCCAGCGCCCAGATCAACAAGGCGGTAACGCTGGATCTGCTGCAGCGGATGGATGCAAACTCGGATATCGCCGCCCAGCTGGCGGATCTGGTCCAGTACTATACCCCAGAGTATAACTGGAGCGCCCCTTACTACGAGATCCTGTATAAGCCTACCCGGATCGACGGTATGATCCTGAGCCTTCATGCCACAGAAGCCGCCTACAGCGGCAACGGCGAAGCCAGCAACCACCAGATGTGCGTCAATTATCATATGACCACCGGAGAGGTGCTGACTCTGTCCCAGATTCTCAGCGAGGAAAGCGGCGCCCAGGACGGTCTGCTTCAAGCAGTTTTGGATGTTCTTGCGGAAAACGCCCAGGCGTGGGAGCTTTTCAGCGACTATACGGATATCGTTACCCGGTATTTTCAGTCCTATCTGCAGCAGGAAAGCATCTGGTATTTGACCGGCGAAGGCCTTAACCTGTGCTTTGCGCCCTACGAGATCGCCCCCCATGCCTCCGGAACCATCACCGTCAGCATTCCCTATTCGGATCTGACCGGCATTCTTCGGAACGAACTGTTCCCCCAGACCCAGTCTGATGTGGCTGCAACAGTGCAGCTGGTGGATTTCGGCTCAGCAGAGCTTGACCGCTACTCTCATTTTGCCGAATGCATTCTGGATGCGGACGGAAAGGACAGTCTCATCGTAACGGATACCATTGTTTACGATGTGCGGTTGGAGCTGCACACCCCCGCACAGACCGAGGAAAGCTACGACTCTATCGCCACCGTTTTTGCTGCCAACTGCATAAGCAGCGATGATGCGCTGCTGCTGCGGTATACGCCCAGTGAAGATGCCCAGCTTCTGCTGCGCTGCCGCGCCGGCGGGCAGGAACGCTGCTTCCGGGTCACTGCCAATTCCGACGGCTCTGTGTCCTTGATCCCCCATGAATAAGCAAAAAACCCTGCGTTAAAAACGCACGGTTTTCTTTTATACACCCATAACCTCTTTACGGTATCTGGCAATACCCAGAGCCAGCAGCTCCATTGCCCGCTCCAGCTCCGGCAATGCCCGGACATAGGCGATCCGCACTTCGTTGATGCCCTTGCCGGGGGTTTCATAGAAGGGCGCGCCGGGGGCGAACATCACCGTCTCACCCCGGTCATCAAAGCTGGTCAGCAGCCACTGCTGGAAGCGGTCAGCATCATCCACCGGCAGACTAGCCATCAGATAGAAAGCGCCCATAGGCTCTTCCACCTGCACACCGGGGATCTGCCGCAGCTTGGAAACCACCAGATCTCTGCGCTTGCGGTACTCTGCCTTGCTTTCCTTAAAGAACTCCTGCGGCACGCTATACAGCGCCGCCGCGCCCAGCTGGTCGATGGTCGCCACCGCCAGACGGGACTGGCAGAACTTCAGCAGTGCCTGCTGCAGTTCCTTATTTCTGGTAACGACACAGCCCACACGGGCGCCGCAGGCGGAGAACCGCTTGGAAACAGAATCGATAATGATCAGATTGTCATCGATATCCCGGTAGCGCGCCATGCAGGGCACACCGAACTTATCGTCATAGCAGAATTCCCGGTACACCTCGTCGCAGATGAGGAACAGATCATGCTTCTTGGCAATATCCGCGATCAGACGCATCTCGCTCTCATCCAGAACAACACCGGTGGGGTTGCCGGGATTGGTGATCATGATCGCCCGGGTATTGTTGGTGATCAGGCTTTCGATCCGCTCACGGCTGGCAAAGCGGTAGCCCTCCTGAGCAGTGGTGGGCAGCGCCCTGATCCGACCGCCGGCAGCGTGCACAAAGGTGGTGTAGTTGGGATAGTAAGGCTCGGGAACGATCACCTCAGTATAGGGATCCAAAATGCTCAGACAGGTCAGCAGCAGCGCCTCGCTGCCGCCGGTGGTGATGAGCACATCGTTGGGTTCCAGATCTACATCCAGCTTCTTATAGTAATCCCGCACCGCCTGAATCAGCACCGGCATACCGGGAGAGGCCTCGTATGCCAGAGTCTCGTCGCTAAAGTCCCGGACTGCGTCATAAAAAGCCTGGGGGGTCTTCAGATCCGGCTGTCCAATATTCAAATGACAGATCCGCTTGCCTGCATTCTGTGCCTGCACCGCCAGAGGATGGAACTTCCGCATGGGCGAAGGCTGGCAACGATTGGCATTGATTGAAATCTTCATAGTTACCTCCAACGGCAGTTTTTTCTGCCGCAATATGTTTATATTCCTTGGTCAGCCGGATCACCTCCGGACTAAGCGCCGCTAAAGCAATCAAGCTGGGGATGGCCATCAAGCCGTTGACTGTTTCCGACAGCAGCCAAACCGTTCCTGTCTTCAAAACAGAACCCAAAACTACCGCTACCGCCTGCACCGCCACAAACCGTTTCCACACATGCGCTCCAAACAGATACTGGGCGCACCGGGCGCCGTAAAGCCCCCAGCCCAACACCGTAGCAATGGCAAAACAGCACAGCGCCAGGGCAATAAAGACCGAAGTCCAGTCGCCGCAAACTGCAGCGAAGGCCTGGTTTGTCAGAGTGACACCCACATCCTGCCCGTAGGGAACTTCCACCCCGCTGACCAGGATCACCAGCGCTGTTACGGTGCAGATAACGATGGTATCCAAAAACACTTCCATAATGCCCATGAGCCCCTGCTCCACCGGGTGCGCGACCCGGGCAGCTGCGTGGGCGATCCCTGCTGTGCCCATACCGGCTTCGTTGGTAAACACCCCACGGGACACGCCGATCCGCAGCACAGAAAAGGCAGAGCCAACCATGCCGCCGGTGACAGCACCGGGAGAGAACGCGCCCCAGACAATGGCAGAAAACGCCCCGGGGATCTGATCGCATCGGGCGATCAGCACCACAGCGCCCAGCAGCACATAGCCTGCCGCCGCCAAAGGTACCAGCCGCTCCGCCACCGCGCCAATGCGCTTCATGCCGCCCAAAAGCAACGCCGCGATCAGCGCCGCAAGGGTAAGTCCCATCAGAAGGTTCCCGGTTAGGGATTCCTGCCCGCCAAAGGCAGTGACCACGCCGTTGACCCCGGACACCACCGCGTTGATCTGGGTGGCATTTCCTACGCCAAAGGCCGCGACCACGCCGAAAAAGCTGTATATCCAGGCAAGCCAGCGCCAGCGTTTTCCCATTCCCTGGCGGATCATATACATAGGGCCGCCCACATATTCCCCGGAAGCATCCTTGACCCGATAGCGGATCGCAAGGACTGCCTCAGAGAATTTGGTGACCATGCCCACCAAGCCGCAGATCCACATCCAGAAAATAGCGCCCGGTCCGCCGATGGCGATAGCGCCGGCGACACCGGCCAAATTGCCCGTTCCTACCGTCGCCGCCAAGGCGGTGCACAATGCCTGAAAGGGGGAAACTGTGCCCTGCTCCTTATCTTTTCTGCGAAACATCCCCAAAAAACGGCGCACAGCCCTGGGAAACAGGGTGATCTGAACAAAGCCCGTCCGTATGGATAAGTAAATGCCGACCCCCAGGATCAGTACCAGCGCCGGAACGCCCCAGACTGCCCCATTGATCGATTCCAATACTTTGGTCATTATGTCCTCCTAGAATATCACTTTTTTGTCAATGTTGCAAGAAAAATCTTTCCGCGCGCCCGGATAACAAGAAAAGCAGCTTCCTCACAGAGGAAACTGCTTTTGTTTTATTCCCATTTGTCCCAAATCTCTGGGCAGTAGCCAACGGTTGCTGCTTTGCCGTTTCGCACGATGGGTGTTTTCATCAAGGACGGATCATCGAACACCTTATCCTCCTTGGCCCGGGGATCGTCCATATACTTCATCATGGTCACCTGGGGAGATTTGCTGTCCCAGTCGATCAGATTGTCGATGCCGCCTACCGCCCGGAGTACGCTGTCAAATTCCTTGCCCGCCATTCCGTAACGTGGCAGGTCGATCATCTGGTATTTGATCCGCCGTTCCTTAAACCAGCGCTCCGCCTTTTTCGTGTCGAAACACTTGGACTTTCCAAAAATCTGAATGTTCAATACACTACCTCCTGTAAATACAGGCCCTCCGGCGGGGCTAAAAAGCCCGCATCTGCCCGTTTTCCGCCGAACAGCGCCGGGATACTTTCCGGACTGCGGCTTCCTCTTCCCACCTCGATAAGCGTACCGACCATGATCCGCACCTGATTATGGAGAAAGCCGTTACCTGTCACCGTGATAGAAAGCGCCTCATCCTGCCGGCAGATCTGCAAGGAACGGATAAACCGCACCGTGCTTTTTTTGAATCTGGGATTGCCGCAGAAAGCGGAGAAATCATGTTCTCCCAAAAAGTGCGCTGCCGCGGATTCCATCGACTGCAAGTTGAGGTTTTCCGGGATCACCGTCATGTACTTTCTTTGAAACACGCAAGGCTTGTCGCTATTCCAGATCCGGTACACATAGGTCTTTTCCTTGGCGTTCAGCCGGGCGTGAAACCGGGGCGATACCTCTTTGCAGGAATATATGCCGATATCCTCCGGCAAATACCGCCGCAGCTGGGACAAAATCTCTTCTGCGGGCATGGCGCTTTCACAGTGAAAATTCGCCACCTGCCGCAGTGCGTGAACACCGGCGTCCGTGCGTCCGCTGCCGGAAATCTCTATCTCCTCCCCCAAGATCCGGGAAAGGATCTGCTCCAACTTCCCCTGGATGGTATTATCCACCCCGGAAAGCCGCTGCCAACCTCGATAGCGAGTGCCATCGTAACAAATATCAAGCCGCAAATTCCGCATATTGCTCCAATTCCTCTCTTGCTTCCCGCTCATTGTCCGCAGAGAACAGGAAGTTGCCTTTGTTGTCATACACTTGAATGTGACCGTGAATATACCGCATAGAATACATAGCCGTCATCCTTTCGTTGGTTTCTGGCTATATATTAGCGGTATTACTG
>JAZNLP010000040.1:0-8707 GCA_045579165.1 Faecousia sp. | reverse complement strand
TCAGCAGCAGGACGGAAAGCGTTACGCATGGTACTCATATCGCCGCCCATCATCTTTGCGTACTGGTCCATGGAGTAGCCGCTCATCTGCAGCTGGTAAGCGAAACGCTCCATCTGGTTGTCCAGCTCAGCCTCGACCAGGGCCTTGGGCATCTCGACAGTGCAGTTCTCAGCAGCCTTCTCAACAGCAGCCTGCTCGAAAGCGGAGTCGATCTGCTTCTGGGCATTCTCCAGAGCCTTCACGCGGATGTCAGCCTTCAGCTCCTCCAGAGTCTCGAACTCAGAAACATCCTTGGCAAAATCATCGTCCAGAGCGGGGACATTGGTAGTGGTGACCTTGTTGCACTTGACATGGAACACAACAGCCTTACCGGCCAGATCTGCATGGTAATCCTCGGGGAAGGTGATATCGATGTCCTTCTCCTCACCGGCGCTCATGCCGACCACCTGCTCCTCAAAGCCGGGAACAAAGGAGTTGCTGCCCAGCTTCAGGTCATGATTCTCGCCCTTGCCGCCATTGAAGGGAACACCATTTTCAAAGCCTTCAAAGTCGATGTTGGCAGTGTCGCCCATCTGGGCAGCGCGCTCAACCGTCTCGGTGGAAGCAACATTCTGCGCCATACGGTCCAGCTCAGCATCCACCTGCTCATCAGCAACAACAGCTTCAGCCTTCTCAACCTCCAGACCCTTGTAATCGCCCAGAGTGACCTCGGGGTACACTTCGGTGGTCAGGGTCAGAGTGACAGAACCGTCCTCAGCAATGTCCATATCGGTCAGGTTGGGACGGCCGACGGCCTTCACTTCCTGGTCGATGACAGCAAACTGGTAAACCTCGGGGAAGATCTCCTCCAGGCCATCTTCGTAGAAGACGTGGGCGCCGTACATGGCCTCGATCATCTTCCGGGGAGCCTTGCCCTTACGGAAGCCGGGGATCATAATATTCTTACGGGCCTTCAGATATGCCTTCTCCACACCGCTCTGCATCAGATCCTTGTCGATCTCCACAACGATGGTCGTCTGATTGCCGTTTTTTTCAATGCTCTTGACGTTCATGATAAGTATTCCTCCTGAAATCGGTCTGCATGACAAGACCATTTTATATTTTTACATAGCCGATATATTCTAACAAAAAAAGCTGTGTTTGTCCACACTTTTCTAAAAAAAGTTTTCAAAAAAGCGCAAAACATACCATCACGGAAGCACCAGCCTGGGTTGGAAGCCGATATGGTCCGCGGAAACCAAGTGATATTCTATCCCGTCCCACAAGCCTTCCATAGCAAGACCGTGACTTGCACCGTGAAGATGCCCATAATAGCATTGCCGGACATCATACTGATGAAGCAAATCCAGTATCTCCTGACAAAGATAACCCTTATACCGGGGCGGATAATGAAGAAACACCAATTTCTGCTTCTCCCCCGCTGACTTTAAGGATGCTTCCAGCCGGATCAGCTCCCGGCGGTAAACCTTATCATCATGGCTATCGCTTCGCTCCTCCTCGTAAAACCACCCTCTTGTGCCGCAGATCGCCACATCACCGTATTCATAGTGGTTGTTATTGAGAATAAGCTGATTTGAAAAGCCGTTTTCCTCACAAAATTTATAAAACTTTGCCGCGGTGCTCCACCAGTAATCGTGATTACCCTTCAAAATGATCTTTCTACCCGGAATCTGATCGATCCATGCAAAATCTGCCTTCGCTTCGGAAAGCTCCAGAGCCCAGCTCAAGTCGCCCAAAAGCACCGTTGTATCATCCTCACGGATAACGGACATCCCCTCCCGGAGCTTGTCCATATAGCCGACCCAGGCGCCGCCGAAAATATCCATAGGCTTCTGGGCACCCAAACACAGGTGCAGATCTCCAATCGCGTACAGCGCCATCGTCACACCACCTTAACGCAAAAGCTCAGAAAGCTGCTGCTCTGTCATTGACATGGAACGGGCGGTTTCCGCCCTGTCCTCCAGCGGGGATCTCTCTGCCAAAATCAGCGCCGTGCGGGTCTGGCCTGTTTTGGCGCGGTAATCCGTTAAGCCGCCGTATGCCAGCGCCGTGTACGGCCCAATGACATAAGAATTGGTTCTGTATACACTGGGAATCAGTGCGTCTACTCTTGCCATGCTGACAACAGCCGCATACATGCCGCTTTTGAGGCTGCTGTAATTCTCAGCCGGGGGTACATACAGTCCCCGCTCTCTGCAAACAGCCTGATACTGCGCTGTCTGCTCCCAACCCATTACCGCAAAAATCAATCTCTCCAGTTCTACCGGCAGACCGGTATCCGCAAGCGGTGTAGTGGTGTTGATCTTGGGAAGGTCGGTTTTCATTGCCCCATGATGAAGCAGATCCCACAGAGCGCTGTTTTCGTTACAGCTGCAGATAATATTGCCAATGGGCAGACCCATTTCCCGGGCATACCAGGTAGACATCACACCGGACATATCCCCTGCACAGGCAGAAACGTCCACGCTATGGCTCCAATCCAATTCACCGGCACGAACCAGTTCTGCAAAGAGTGAAAACAATATCGCAATACGAACAGCGATACGAATCCAAGAGGAGGGTTTCGCCGTCACATCTCCGTCTCCACGGATCTTTTCTGCCAGCACCCGTTCCAGCCGGGCATAGCTGCCATCCAGATTTTGCCACAGCTCCGCAAAAATGATCCGGTGGCTCATGGTCTCCACCTTCACCGGGCAGCGACCGATGGCAGAATCGATATCCCATCCGGTAAGCTGACAGGAAAAGAATTCGTTCAGAATCTGAGCCATGCGTTCACCAAAGGATTTTTGCTCCAGCTGGGCAAACTGCTCTGTAGTGAAGCCGGGGAACTGTCTGGGTACAAACAGTCCGCCGTCAGGACCCCGATCCTGCAAAAAGGTACGGGGGGCGGTAAAGGCATCATTTTTCTCTGTTGTTGTTACGTACAGCACGCTTTCATCACTCCCAATGCATTTTCCCAGAAAATTTTACGAATCAAGCAATCGTCCAATCCTCTTCTTTTCAGCTGCTGCGCCAGCTTCGGGTAGTCCTGAACACCGTCAAATCCCTTAGGCAGTTCATCGCAGCCGTCCAAGTCTCCTCCCAGAGCAATATGCGTTCCATCGGGATCCAGCTCCAGGAAATGAAGAATATGGTCACAGGCTGTGTCCAGATCCGGGTCTTCCCCAACAAACGGCGCACACTGATTAAACCCGGCAACGCCACCGGTGCTGCAGATCGCCTGGAACATATCGTCCGTCAAATTCCGGCTTACATTACACACCGCGCGGCTATTGGAGTGGGTCGCCACCACAGGTGCCTGAGTGATATCCATGATATCCCAAAAGCCCTCGTCACTGATATGGCTCACATCCACGATCATGCCCAGCCTTTGGGCTTCAAAAACATAGTCTCTTCCCTGCTGGGTCAGTCCGCCGCCGGTTTTGTGAGAGCCGGTCAGCACATTTTTCTCATTCCAGCCAAGGGAGGTCAAGCGAAAGCCCACCTTATACAGATCCTCAAGAAGCGCTGCGTCAAAGTCAAAGCCGGCAGGCCCTTCTATGGAAAGGATTGCGGACATAAGACCTTTCTCAAAATGCTCCCGGACATCTGCGGCGGTGTAAGCCAGCCGGATCCTGTGCCGGTTCTTCTCCACTTCCCGCAGGATAGATGTCATCTCCCGCTCAAAAACCGTAACCGGCGGGAGCTTACACCACTCCGACATGAAAGGCGTTGTAAAACAGGCAAAGCACTGGGCATAGCCGGGAAGTTTTTCCGCCCTATCCAGATCAATATGATAAGAATTTGAGCCGAGACTTCCCTGCTCCTGCATGGATTTCCCAAGAAGAGCAAGTGCCGTATCGCAATGCAGGTCAAATACCGGAAAACTCATTGAAAAGCATCCTCCAAATGACGGATCTCCGGATGGGCAGTTTCCGCGCCCTCCGGGGCATAAATTTCAATTACATCAAAGCGCGGCTGAAGCTCTGTAGGGTTTTGCGACAGGTATATAGATGCAGTAACGCGGATGCGATCCTGTTTTCCTTTGTCCACATATTCCAGAGCCTGTGCAAAGCTTTGAGACTTACGCTGTTTCACTTCCACAAACACCAGGTGTTTGCGATTTTCCACGATCAGATCGATCTCACCAAAACGGCTTCGGTAACCGGCAGCCACCAGATGATACCGTTTCTTCCGTAAGTACTCCGCCGCCAGTGCCTCACCCCAGGCGCCGCTGATCTTACTTTTCCCCATAAAACTTCTTCAAAAAGCTCATCCGGTGAACCGGACTGGGGCCAAGTTCCCGCAGCGCATCATAATGGGCTTTTGTACCGTATCCCTTATGGATCTCAAAGCCATAGCCGGGATAAGTATTTGCCAAGTCCTCCATCAGATCATCCCGGGTGACCTTTGCCAATATAGATGCCGCGGCAATACTGGCGCTTAGGCTGTCGCCTTTGACAACCGTCTTTACAGGGAGTCCAAAATCCTTCTCCCGGTTACCGTCGATCAGCGCAAACTCCGCCTTTCCCTCCAGCTGGGCGATGGCTCGCTCCATGGCAAGAAAGGTCGCCTGGAGAATATTGATGCTGTCGATCTCCTCATGGCTGGCAAAGCCAATGCCATAGGCAATCGCCTGCTCTTTGATCACAGGCATCAGCTCCCGCCGGCGTTTATCTGTGAGCTTTTTGCTGTCATTTAAGCCTTCAATATTCACATAGGCAGGCAGGATCACCGCAGCGGCACAAACAGGCCCGGCAAGAGGGCCGCGACCGGCTTCGTCCACACCACAGACAAACTTGATCCCCTTTTGAAACAGTTCCTCTTCGATCTGCCAGAGATTGATCTGATCCATATCAGCAGCCCTCCGGTTCTTCTAATGTAAGGCGGCCCAACTTGCCGCTTCTATATTCATCTATCAGCACCTTGGCCATTCTCTCGGTGTTGACTTCACCGCCGGATACCAAGAAGCCACGCTTGCGGCCGGCCATTTCCAGCAGTTCATAGCCGGGTGTGCCCTCAGGCGCTTCCAGACGGTAGCGGTCTTTCAGCGTCTGGGGATAGCGCTGATGCAGAAGCTGGATCAAACGGCAGGCAAGCTCTTCAATATCCAAAATCCCATCTTTTACAGCGCCGGTATAGGCAAGCATCATGCCAACTTCCGGATCTTCAAATTTGGGCCACAGAATTCCGGGCGTATCCAGCAGTAACAGCGAACTGTCCACCGTGACCCACTGTTTTCCCCTAGTGACACCAGGGCGGTTTTCCGCTTTCGCGCCCTTCCTGCCGGAGATCTGATTGATCAAGGTGGATTTTCCCACATTGGGGATTCCCACCACCATGACTCGCAGAGGGCGATTCATACCCCGGGCAGCATCCCGTTCAAGCTTTTCCTTGCAGGCAAGGCGCGCGGCGGGAGTGAAATCGCTGATACCCTTGCGGGACTTGCAATCTGTAGCCACAACTGCCATGCCCTTATTCTTAAATGCAGCCGCCCACCGCTTTGTAGCAGCGGGATCTGCCAGATCCATCCGGTTCAAAATCACGATTCGGGGTTTATTTCCGCAAATAGAATCGATGTCCGGGTTTCGGCTGGACATAGGAATTCGGGCATCCACGATCTCACAAACTGCATCTACCTGCTTCAGATCCGCTTCGATCTGCCGGCGGGTCTTGGTCATGTGGCCGGGATACCACTGAATATTCATTTTATCCTGCTGCATCAGTATACCACTCCGATCCTGCTGTAATTTGGCGACTGGTTCCCCTTATCCGTTCCCGGCAGCAGCAAAAAGATCACTTTTCCCAAGATCTCTCTTGTATCGATGAGTCCGATCTGCGGATCACGGCTGTCCTTTGAGCCTTCCCGGTTGTCGCCCATGACAAAAACACAGCCCGGCTTCACACGCAGAGGAAACTGCATTCCCTCCCAGTTGGTTGTTGGGGAGGAAATATAAGGTTCATTCAGAGGGACATCATCCACATAGACTGTGCCTGTGGAAAAATCAATATCAACCACCTGTCCTTCAACAGCGATCACGCGCTTAACGATGGGCGCGCCATTGTCGAAGGATTCCTTGCTGATAACAACGATATCCTGCTGCTTCGGATTTCGATAAAAAACATCGCTGAGCAGAAGCAGATAATCGCCATCCACCAAAGTATTCTTCATGGAAGATCCGGACACCACAACAACCCGAAGCAGGATCAGAAGCACCACAATTAGCACCGCCAAAAGGTACACAAAATCATGCATATACAAAAGCAGTGATGCACGCCAGGACGTTTTTTTCTTTGTATCCATATTTTCAGATGTTATATCCTGATTGTCCACAGTCCTCTCCCCCTTTCACGCAATGAATTTGTCATAAATATTTCCATACAGAATCTATTATACACGAAAATAAGCAAAAAAAAAGAGGGCAAAGCCCTCTTTTTTTCTGATTTCTGTCAAACCTTTTCCTTGACCTTGGCTGCCTTGCCGAAACGGTCACGCAGGTAGTACAGCTTTGCGCGGCGAACCTTGCCCTTACGGACAGTCTCGATCATCGCAACATTGGGAGCGTGCAGGGGGAATACCTTCTCACAGCCGACGCCGTAGGAAATACGACGGACGGTGATGGACTCGGTGATGCCGCCATGCTTACGGGCAATCACAGTACCCTCAAACACCTGAATACGCTCACGGGAGCCTTCCTTGATGCGAACATGCACACGAACGGTGTCGCCCACATTAACTTCGGGCAGCTCTTCCTTCATGTACTGGCTGTTCAGTGCCTTCAAAAGATCCATTTTCGTGTCCTCCTTAAATATTAGGCGTTCGTACGGAACATTCCGGACCGCAGAGGACTCACCTTGATTTCAGACCGCTGTATTATAACACCCTTATTAGGAAAAATCAAGTACTTTTTTCATGTTTTTCTTATATTTTGAGCAATATTTTGCAGAATATGCTTAAAAAAGCAGCCCACACGACGGTGGGCTGCTTTTAAAAGTTGGGTTATACGCCTTCCTTGGCGCGACGGATAGCTTCGGTCTCGGTGCAGCCGTTAACCGGCTCATAGCCTGCCAGAGGAACGATCTTTTCGTGGATCGCATCCAGGATCCAGCTGGCCTGGGGGAAGAAGAATTCGTCGAACTCGAAAGGAGGAGTGATCCAGTTGCGGGCGCCCACAACAACAGGAGGCGCATCCAGATCGTCGAAGCACAGCTCAGTGATGTTGCGGGCAACATCATTGAGGAAGGAGCCTCTTGCGCAAGCATCGGATACCAGAACCACCTTGCCGGTCTTCCGGACAGACTCAATGATCTTAGTGTAGTCCAGAGGAGACAGAGAGTGGATGTTGATGATATCAGCTTCCATGCCGTACTTTTCGCTGAGGGTCTTAGCAGCCTCAACAGCGCGATACAGGACAGCACCGATGGTCAGAATGGTGACATCCTTACCGTCGCGGACCTTGTTGGTGTCGCCGATCTCTATCTCGTAGCGCCCTGCGGGAACGCCGCCCTCGTGGAACTGCTCGCCCACGTCGTAGATTCTCTGGCTCTCGAAGAAGACAACGGGGTCAGTGCCCTTCAGAGCGGTCTCCATCAGGCCCTTAGCTTCCCAAGGCGTTGCGGGGAACACGACCTTCAAACCGGGAATGTGAGCACACAGAGCGGTCCAGTCCTGAGAGTGCTGTGCGCCGTACTTGGAGCCGACGGAAACACGCAGGACCAGGGGCATCTTCAGGATGCCGGCGGACATGGACTGCCACTTGGACATCTGGTTGAAGATCTCGTCGCCGGCGCAGCCGATGAAGTCAGCGTACATCAGTTCCACCAGAGCGCGGCCGCCGGACAGGGCGTAACCGACAGCGGTACCGACGATAGCGCCCTCAGCCAGAGGAGAGTTGAACAGTCTGCT
The DNA here is from genome assembly GCA_045579165.1 of Faecousia sp. Classification (GTDB taxonomy): domain Bacteria; phylum Bacillota; class Clostridia; order Oscillospirales; family Oscillospiraceae; genus Faecousia. The sequence goes on along the minus strand of JAZNLP010000040.1, from coordinate 822 downwards.
GTGAGGCAGAGCGTCCATCATGCCACGGTAGACAGCGAATGCGCCGCCCCAGTCACGGCAGTCTTCGCCGTAAGCGATCAGAGTGGGATCTTCGTAGAAACGGTCCCAGGTAACCTCGGACAGGCCGTCACGCAGGTTATACAGCTTCATCTTGGAAACGGGCTTGCCGTTTGCATCGATGGGAGCGCGCTCCTTGGACTTGATCTTCTTGTAGCCCTCAGCCTCTTCCTTGGGAACGGTAAACTCGGGCTCGCGGTCGTCCATCTTATCAACCTTCAGGTTGGAGAACATCAGACGCTCAACAACAGCGGGATCCTTCTTGAAGTCGCAGTAGGGGCTGAACTCGGGATCAGCTGCATACTTGCAGATCATGGTCATCCGGTCGGAGGTCTCCTTCAGGATGGCATCAATATCTTCCTGTGTGCAGACACCGGCCTCGATCAGCTTGGCAGGATAAGTGATGATGGGGTCAACTTCCTTCCAAGCATCGATCTCTTCCTTGGTGCGGTAAGCGTTCTGGTCGGAAACAGAGTGACCGGAGAAGCGGTAAGTAATGGTCTCCAGCATGACGGGGCCCTGGCCGTTGCGAAGCAGCTCCAGCTTGCGCTCCATGGCGTCGATAACAGCCAGAGGATTGAAGCCGTCAACAGTCTCAGCATGGAACTGGGTGGGGCTGACACCGGAGGCGATCCGGCTCATGCAGCCCTGGCCCATGGTCTCGCCGCGGGTCTGGTCGCCCATGCCGTAGGAGTTGTTGAAGATGTTATACAGGATGGGCATGCCGTCATTGTGGCTCTCCCACAGGTTCTTGTACTGATCCAT
>JAZNLP010000039.1:0-16702 GCA_045579165.1 Faecousia sp. | reverse complement strand
CGGGGATTCTATGATTATCCAAGAAGAAGGAATGGAGGTAATATTCATGGATACTCTTGCACTGATCCTTTCCATCATCGGCTGTGTAAACTGGGGCCTGGTTGGCATTTTTCAGTTCGACCTGGTTGCCTGGCTGTTTGGTGGTTCCGACATGGTCGTCAGCCGGATCATTTATACCGTGATCGGACTGGCCGGACTGTGGTGTATCTCCCTGCTGTTTCGCAGATGCCGCCGTATCGAAGGCGAATGACCCGGCAAAAAGCGGCAGCACACAGGTGCTGCCGCTTTTACACTATGTATTGCTACTTATTTGACACGGATGCGGCAGCTATACTTGATGCCGGCATACTCTGCGTGGACCAAAACATAGGGATCGGTGGGTGCAACTGCTGTAACCACGCCATCTTCGATGGTTGCGTGGGCCTCATTGTTGGTAGACCAAATGACCATGCTGGCATCCACATTCATGGAAGAATACATCTTCCACTTTTCGCCCGCCTTCAATGTCACGTCGCCTACGCCCTCAGTGGTCACGAACTTGGTGTTAAAGGTCAATTCAAAGCCGCTGGGATCAACCGTAGGCTCTTCCGGCTCAGTAGGCTCTGTGCTGTCGCCAAAGCTGCAGACGATCCGGCATTCCTCGGTGATCTCGCCGCAGGTAACGGTGATGACCGTCTCGCCGCTGCCCACCGGAGTGACCAGGCCGCCCTCGGTAACTGTCGCCACCAGGGGATCTGCGGAAGTAAAGACCAGTTCATCCGTGGTATCCACCGGGGTAACCATTGCGGACAGCAGCTGGCTTCTTTCCATGTCGGTAAACTCAATGATGGTGCTGGACAGCATGATCTCGGTGCAAGGAAGATCGTTAGTTGTCTCTGTCTGAGACTCCGTGGGTTCGGGAGTCACAGTGGTAGTCTGCTTGGGAGGCTCGGTTTCATTGGGCTTTATCTCCGGCATAAAGAACCGGATGCCGATGTACGCGCACACCGCAATGATCGCCAGCAGCAGGATCACTACTACGATCACAAGACCCCTATTGGAGCTGCCGCCCTCGTTCTTCTTGGGAGACTCGGGGCTGCGCCGCTGCACAGGCTGAGCGGTCTTATTGCGCTTTTTTACATTGCTTTTGGAGAAGCGTCCGCCTCTTACATAGGAATATGCTTCTGCCCGTTCGCCGCTGTCGCCGGCAGCTGTTTGTGCAGAGCCGTTTCTGGCACAGCCGCAGATGGGGCACTGGGCTGCGGTTTCCGGAAAGGTGGTTCCGCAAACGTCGCAAATAACCTTACTCATAGTGAAAACCTCCTGACTGGCAGGTTGAAACCCACCAGAAGTTTTTGTCATTATAGCACATATACGGAAAATATGCAAGTGTGCAAATATTAACGGTCAGTCAATCCCCGCAGGAAGATTTTCCCCGCAATTTAAGAGGAATTGTGGTTGCTTTTTTGTCAAATATATTTTATCATATAAGAAAGTATGAAAAGGAGGCGATGGATGTGTCAGAGCCAAATCAGGTATTTCCCCTTCTGAGCGATTATGCCATGGGCAGCCCCATCAGCGAGCACCACGGCGTACGCAGTTACCCCGCCATGCAGAAGGATTCTGACAACAAATACATAGTCAAGATCATCTCCATCCCCGCATCTGCGCGCAATCTGGACGCGTTGCTGCTTGCCGGTGCATTTTCCAGCACAGAAGCTGCCGGGGAATATTTTCAGGAGCTTTCCGAGGGTGTCATCAAAGAAGCCCAGGTCCTGCAGCACCTTTCCAAGCTGGAGGGCTTCCTTGCCCACAAGGACTGGCAGGTCATCCCCCTGGAAAAAGGCACAGGCTTTGAGGTCTGCCTGATTGGCGACTACCGCCACAGTCTGGAGCGTTACTTCCGCCGGGAAGCTATGACCCATTTGGGCGCGGTCAATCTGGGACTGGATCTGTGCGCGGCGCTGGCTGTCTGCCGCCGCTGCGGATATCTGTATATCAACCTGAAGCCCAGTAATGTCTTCGTTTGCGACGACCATGAATACCGCATTGGCGACATCGGCTTCCTTGCGCTTGATGCCCTGCAGTACGCTTCCCTTCCGGATCGCTACCGCAGCGCATATACCGCGCCGGAGATCACCGATGCTTACTGCAAGCTTAACACCACGCTGGACATTTATGCGGTGGGTCTTATTCTGTACCAGGCTTACAACAACTGCGTGCTTCCCTTTGAGGATACTGCGCCCGCAGAGCCGCTCCCTGCCCCCATGTACGCAGATTCTGAAATGGCGGAGATCATCCTCAAGGCCTGTCATCCGGATCCCCAGCAGCGCTGGCAGGATCCTCTGGAGATGGGCAAGGCGCTGATCGGCTATATGCAGCGAAACAGCATTAATGATGTTCCTATCACCCCTCCGGCAGCACCGGAAGAGCCGGCAGCCTCTGATGACGAGGATGCTTTTGATGAGGAACCGGCAGAAGTTATTCCCGAGGAGACTGAGGACGGTCAGACCGTCATTGACCAGTTTCTGGCGGACGAAGCAGAGGAGATCCCGGAGGAAGTCTCTGCTGAGGAGGATGTTTCCCCTGCTGAGGAGGATGCCGAACTTGAACCTGCCGATGAGCAGCAGCTTTCCCTGGAAGATCTGGAGGAATCCTCCGATGACGAGACCCTTCCCAGTGACGAAAGTGTTCTGGATCTGGAGGATGCCCCGCTGACAGAGGAAGTAGATGACATTCTGTCTCTGGCGGACGAACTGATCGCCCATGAGACTCCCGCACCTGTTGTCGCACCGGAGGCGGCGGATATTTCCCAGCTGGAGATTCCGGAAGTCGACCCAGAGGAAGCACCAGCAGAAGAGGATGCTCCCAAGGAAGTCCCGGAAGAAGAAACCGAAGAAACAGAAGAAACGGAAGAAGCTGAGGAAGCTGAACAGGCAGAGGAAGATGCTCCCGCTCCTGTCCCCGTCCCGGCAAAGAAGCCCCGTTCTTTTAAGGGTCTTATCATTTTCCTGCTGGTGCTCGCCATCGGACTGAGCCTGTTCACCGGCGGATATGCCTTCTATAAGTTCTATTACCTGCAGACCATCGACAATATTTCTCTGGTCAACCGGGACGAGCAGCTTACTGTCGTCCTGGACACCGATGTTGAAGATGCCTTGCTGACCGTTGTTTGCAAGGATACTTACGGCAACACCCTGCGCCGGAGCGTTAACAACGGCCAGGCTGTATTTGACACCTTGAATCCCGGCACTTCTTATAAGATCTATGTGGAAATTTCCGGTCTGCACACCTTGACCGGCAAAACAGAAACATCCTTTACCACCGCCGAACAGACCTCTTTGCTGAATCTGTCTGTTGTGGCCGGTGCGGAAGAAGGCACAGCCATTCTCAGCTTTACGGTACAAGGACCGGATAGCTCCTGGCAAGTGGTCTGCTCCGCAGACGGCAAGGAGATCGTCGTTCCCTGCACCGATCACACCGCCACCATCCAGGGACTGACACCCGGTGTTACCTACACCATCCGTCTGGTTCCCGCCGCAGCGCTGTATGTGGTTGGCGATGATACCGTAACCTATACTGCCATCAAAATGGTCTATGCGGAGGATCTGACTGTTCAGTCCTTTGTGGACAACAAGCTTACCGTCACCTGGAATGCTCCCGAGGATGCCAATGTCAAAAGCTGGACTGTTCGCTGCTACAATAACAGCGGCACAGACAAGACCGTCACCGTTCAGGATATGACGGCTGTTATCGAAGGTCTGGACCCTGCTTCTTCCTACAACATTGAAGTAACCGCAGAGGGCATGACCCAGGGCGTTACCACCTATGTTTCCGAAAACGCTGTCACTGTCTCTGACCCGACGGTATTGCCCTCCGGCGCAAATCTGCTGAAGGTGTCCTGGGTCTTTTCCGGTAACACGCCCAAGGACGGCTGGCGGGTGCTGTACTATATTGACGGCAACGGTGAACCTATGGTAGTAAATACCACCGATACGGTAGCAGAGCTGCCTCTGGTGCCGGGCAGCCACTATGAGATCTCCATTCTGCAGGCCGACGGCAGTACCGTTTTTGGCGGCACCGCCACTTATGATACCGACGAAGCTACCAGCTTCTCCGGCTACTGGCTGACCGCGGAATCCCTGGATTTCAAAACCTGCCTGCCCACAGAGCTGCAGATAGTCAATGCGGATCTTGTGACTTACGCCACCACCTTCGCCCCCGGTGCAAAGGCATCGATTCTGATGCATACCTTCCAGAAGTATCAGAACAGCTACGATGAGATCGTTAATCTCTATGTCATCCGGGACAGTAGCGGCGCTGTGGTAAGCGTAACCAATCCTGTCCGGCTTTGGGCGGATATGCTGGAAGGCGGCTTTGGCCTTATTAATCTTCCTGCTGTCCCCAGTACCGCAGGAGAATATACCGTTGATATCTTCTTCAACAGTATGTTCGTGGCTACCGTTCCCTTTACCGTAGGCTGATTTGAGCCTGCCAATTTCACACAAAAAACGCAGTCGCCTGCAGGCGACTGCGTTTTATCTTATTACAGCAGGGGGATTCCCGCTTTTTCGCATTGTTCAACGGTCTGCGCGTCCCAGATACTGGACTGCACCTCACCAATGTGGGCGCAGCTAAGCATCAGCATACACAGCCGGGACTGGCCGATACCGCCACCGATCGTCAGAGGCAGCTGGTTGTTCAGAAGCATTTTGTGGAACGGCAATTCCCGCCGGTCATCGCACCCGGCGATCTTCAGCTGCCGGTCCAATGCCACCGCATCCACCCGGATACCCATAGAGGAGATCTCCAGGGCTCTGCCCAAAACCTCATCCCAGAAGAAAATATCACAGTTCAGCTGCCAGTCGTCATAGTCCGGCGCACGACCGTCATGGGCTTTCCCGGACTTAAGCTTTCCGCCGATCTGCATGATGCAGGCTGTTTTATGCTCTTTCACATAGGCGTTTTCCCGCTGAGAACCGGTCAGATCCGGGTACATATCCTCCAACTCCTGAGTAGTGATAAAGGAAACCTCCCGCTCCAGCTGCACCTGCAGCTGAGGAAACCGGACATGCAGCCGGTCATTGGTATCGCAGATAGCCCGCACGATCGCCCGGACGATCAGCATCAAATAGTCCAGATTCCGGTTCTCCCGGGTGATGATCTTTTCCCAGTCCCACTGATCCACATAGATGGAGTGGATATTATCCAGCTCCTCATCCCGGCGGATGGCGTTCATATCCGTATACAGGCCGTTACCTACCACAAAATGATACCGCTTCAGGGCCAGACGCTTCCATTTCGCCAGGGAATGCACCACCTGCGCGTCTGCGCCTACCGCAGGAATATCGAAGCTTACAGGGCGCTCGTAGCCGTTCAGATTATCGTTCAGTCCGGAATCCCGGGTGACAAACAATGGCGCGGACACGCGTTTTAGATTTAACGCCGAAGAGAATTCCTGCTGGAAGGTCTCCTTAATGTAGGCAATGGCCCGCTGGGTGTCATACGCATCCAAGACCGGGCTGTATCCTTCGGGAATGTATGTCTTGCTCATACCGCTGTTTCCGCCTTTCCAAAATCTGTTCTCATTGTACCCTATTTTATGAAAAAATCAAGTACAATCCCCTATATGCTTTCTTTTTCAAAAACAAATGCTTCCCAAGGGATATCCACAGGCTGCTTTTTGGTGATGATCTCGTCGATATGGCTGAGCAGCGGAAAATCCTTCAGATCCAGCAGGCCCTTTTTCCCGCTGATCCGAACCGCCCGAGCTACCCGCTCCGCAACCACCAGGGATTCCAGGGTGACCCCGTTTAGCTCCGCCTTGGCTTCCTCGATGCTCAGTCCCCTGCCCAGCAGAATGCCGATCAGCCTGGTGCGGCCGCCATATACCGTCACATACAGGTCTCCGGCGCCCACTACCAGATTCTCCAAAGTGCCTGCCCCCTGGAACTTTAGCAGCCGGGCCATTTCTTTCACACCCTGGCCAAAAACCGCCGCCTGGGAATTAAAATGGGGCTCGCTGTCAATGCCAAATTCCTTTTGATTCAGGCCAATCGTCAGGGCGATGCCCAAGGCATAACCGTTTTTCAGCGCCACAGCGCTTTCAATGCCCACCACATCTGTACTAAGGCTGATATGATAATATTCCGTCTGCATCAGACTTCTGATCCAACGCAGAATATCCATATTCTGACCGCAGAAGGCAACCTCCGTCTGGTCATGGGCTACCAGTTCATAGCTGGTGCAAGGGCCGCCGATGGCGTTAAGGGACAGCCGCTTGCCCATAGCGTCCAGCTTGCTTTGCCAGTAAACCGGATAGGGGATCAGCTTTCCCTCCGGGGTGTCCAGAAGCCCCTTGGTTACGGTCAGCACAACACTGTCTTCGGGCAAAATAGGAAGGATCGTTTCTCCAAACCACTCTACACCAAAGCTGCTGACACCGCCAATGATCAGATCCGCCCCCTGGATGGCTTGTGCGACCTCCTCGATCCGGTAAAACTCCAGCCCCAAGGGAAAATCTCTGACGAATTTGGGATGTCGGTTTGTGGCTCTGCAGGTATCGATGATCTTCGCATCCAGATGCGTTCCCACCAGGCGCACCTGATGGCCGTTTTCCCGGGCGGGAAACGCCAGAGCGGAGCCCATCATGCCTGCGCCGATAATGGTGATAATCGCCATATTGCTACCTCCTACGATAGTGTAACGCCCGGCGGTTCTGCCGCCGGGCATTCTGAAAACGCAATTTTAGACTTTGTTTACTGCCCATCGGCTTGCCACGCCATGAGGTAATCCCAAAACTGCCCCAGGCTGTCCTCATTTGGACTGTTGATGGCGAAGGCAAGGAATATCTTTTTATTCTGCTCAACGCAGGACGCAACAAACGGCATATCCGTAACATCCAAAGCGATCGGGATGAGGTCTCCGATCTTGTTTCCCTGATCGTCCGTTTGCTGGCCGTATTGGAGCTGATCCTTCATCTGTTCCAGCTGCGCTGGAGAAAACACCTGCCGCAGATCCAAAAGGCATTCATTGGCGATCAGCGGCATCATCGCCGTTTGATCCATGAGGAAATAGTCAATCTTCTCGCCAAAGACAAACGCCACTACGCTGTTAAAAGCATCATAATCCTCAACGGACATGCTGATATCCCCATACAGCCGGGAATAGAGCCGGACTTCCTGCTTTTTTTCGTCACCCTCCAGATGGGCAAACAGATCTTCCTGCAAATGCTCTGTTCCTTCCTCCGTCAGGCTAAGATTGATATACATACCGCCCATCAGCAATTCCTTGCTGGGCTTGAGCATATTATACAGCAATCCTGTAACCAGGATGGCAGATATCAGAACAATGAGGATGATCTCCTTAAAATTTGACCAGATATGGTCAATCCGCTGGCGCCATGTCATAGGCTTGAGGCATTCCAGCTGATACTGGAGCTTTGGATTAAGCTTTATCTTCATCATAGACTCCTTTTGTGCGGATATGTATATAAATATTATATCTTTTTACAATATATTGTCAATTATGTTTTTGAACAATCTGCAAACCATCCGTAAACTCTCTTGAAAAACCTGCAATTTGTGATATACTGTAACATCATATACCCGGAGGTGATACCTGTGGCAAATACCGTTTATCTGGAAACCGGCAGTACCGATCCCAGATACAATCTCGCCTTTGAAGAGTATATTTTGACCCACCGCCGGGAGAGTGACTATCTGATTCTCTGGCAAAACGCATCCAGCGTGATCGTTGGCCGTAATCAGAACACAGTCCAGGAGGTCAACGAGCCATTCGTGCGGGAGCAGGGTATTTCCGTCGTGCGGCGGAACACCGGCGGCGGCGCGGTGTACCACGATCTGGGTAATTTGAATTATTCGTTTATTTGCGATGCAGAGGAAACGGAAAAACGAACCGCCCAGCGGTTTACTGCCCCAGTGGTAGCTGCCTTGAAGGCGTTGGGGTTGGATGCTGAATCCTCTGGACGCAATGACATTCTGGTTTCCGGATGCAAAGTCTCCGGCACAGCAGAGCAGCTCCATCAAGGGCGGGTGCTGCATCACGGCACGCTGCTGTTTCATTCCGACAGCGACACCATCATGAAAGCCTTGACTCCGGATCCGCTGAAGCTCCAGTCCAAGGGCATCCGCTCTGTAAAAAGCCGGGTGGGCAACATCCGGGATTTTCTCCCCAAACCCATGACTCTGACGCAGTTTTGGGACTATTTGAAAACCGCCCTTTCCGGCAGTGGCTTTACCCCCGGTTTTGTCACAGAGGACGAGCTTCTTCAGATTCGAAAGCTGAAAGAATCCAAATATGACACCTGGGAATGGAACTACGGCAGCGCGCCCAAATTCCAGCTGTGCTGCAAGGATCGCTGGGACGGCGGCATTTTGGAGATCCACCTGTCTGTGGAGCGGGGACTGATCCGCGAAATCCGCATTTTCGGAGATTTCATGGCGCTGACCCCTTGCACCCATCTGGAAAACGCCCTGATCGGCTGTCCCTACCGGAAAGATGCCATCGCCAACGCCATTAACCCCATCCCCTTCTCTGACTGTCTCGGGGGGATCACAAAAGAAGAGTTTCTGGAAACCATCATTAAAGCATAAGCAAATGCTCGGTGAGAAATCTCACCGAGCATTTTTATATTGTGACACTTTGCAGCGGATGCCACAGTAATGTGACACTTCCCTGTTTCCACTGCTCTGCAGCCTTCGCTGCCGCCTGCCGATAGCCGCAGTCATCATCCTCCGGAAACGGCAGATGATACAGCAGAAGCTGCTTCGGCTGCAAGCGCTCCAAAAACGCCCGCCCCTTGTTTAAGGTCAGCCATGGAAATGCCATGATGGCAACATCTATTTCCGTATTGCCCAGCGCCTCTGCCAGCGCCGGACTGCCGGTGGCGCAGTCACCGGAAACCAGAATATTGCCGCCAGGAGACAGAATCAGCAGTCCATAATGTACCGTATGGGCATACTTATCCCCTTCATGGGGCAGTCGGAGAAACCGGAGCGTGACTTCCCCTATTTGGTAGTCTGCACCGACGCCGCTGACCAAGGTTTGTTCCGGTAATTTCTGCTCCGGAAGAAACAGCTTTGCCTCGGGCCAGCGGTCTGCCGCTTGCAGGAGCAGCTCCCTGCTGTAATGGTCCCGGTGGCAATGGGTGACGCAAATGGCATCCGGTTCTTGAAAATCCGGGTCTGCCAGCAACTTTTCCATAAGCTGCGGCGTTACGGTGGAGAACCCGGATGCCTTTTGTCCATGCAGCGCATCCACCCAGATTCGTTTTCCAGCAATCTGGATCCCTAAACCTGCGTTGGCGCTAAGGGTAACAGTTATTTTCCCCATAGCCGCTTACTTCTTTTCCCGCTTGCGGCAAAGATAGATATCCAGCTTTTCTTTCATATTATCCGGAATTTCCTTGGCTACCGGGCAAAGCTGGGCATTTGCCATTCTCCGGGTAAAGGCTGTGATAAATTCAATATCCGCCTTCATCTGCTCTCCGCTCATCAGCTTTACCGTATCATAGCTGTTGTGGATAGTTGCGGTATTGGGCGGCGCAATCCGGGCAAAGGACACCGCTGGAACTCCTTTATCCGCAAAGGGTGTGGAATCGCTGGAGTACACATCCTGTTTAACGCTGATGCCCCAGCCCAGCTCTGCACCCATATACTTTATGTAGTGAACCAAGGATTCCTCGGTGGTGCAGCAGGCAATGAATTTGCCCATAATGCAGCCGATCATGTCCAGATTGATATTGAGGGCAGTATTTTTCAGCTGATCTTCATACTTTTCGCAGTACGCCTTCGCGCCCAGAAGTCCCCGCTCCTCACTGCCGCACCAGATAAACCGCAGGCCGTATCGGTGGGGCTGATCCAGAAAGCTCTTGGCGATTCCCAAAAGGCCGATAGCGCCGGACATATTGTCATAAGCGCCCTGGGACAGGGATGTGGTATCATAATGGGCTGTAAGGGTGATGTACTCCTGTGTCTCGCCGGGCATCTCCAGGATCACATTGTGGGACTGACCGGTATGTTCTTCCTGCTCCAAAATGATCTGGGCGTTCACGCAGCCGTCACGGATCAGTTCCACAGCAGCTTTGGCATTGATATTCACGCCGGGGATCTTCCTTCCCTTGCTGACATAGCTGCGGAGCTCCCGCTGATCAATATCGGCATCGGTGTAGTTTACATTGCCGTCATAGGTGACAAAACCCACCGCGCCATTATCCAATAGATCCTGGTACTTCCAATAGCCGAGATATCCGTCTGTTAAGACGATCTTCCCTTTGCACTGGGCAAGAGACACCTGCTCGGACTCCCGCAGATAATATAGTGGCGCCGTCACATCCCCATTCCCGGCGCAAAGGTAGCCCTTGCAGGGGATCTGGCGGCCATCCACCAACAGCCGTGCGCTAGAAATCTCCGCCATATCTACCGGGAACGACTCGATCTTCGCCTGCAAGCCCATATCCGCGCAAAGATCTCGGATATACTCCGCGCAGCGCAGCTCTTCCGGGCTGCCGCCGGTGCGGATATAGGCAGTCTCCTCAAAAATCTTCATGATATCTTGAACATCCATAGTTAAAACCTCCTTTTTTCCTATCCTACCGCAAATTAGCCGCATTTTCAACCATTATTTCCACAAAAGCTTAAGCGGGAGTGGGTTTTACCCACTCCCGCTTGTCATTGGGAAATTAGACCTTTTTCTTCTTTTTGCGGATGATGATTACTGCTGCTGCAGCACCGGCCAGCGCCAGCACGCAAACAATAATGATCACCCAAAGGAGGTTCACCTCATAGATAATCAGATAGTCAGAGAAGTGACCGACACTCCAAGTCAGGTAGCCATCTTCACACTTGGTGTTCTGCTTTGTCAGCTCGCCTTCTTCAGACACATGCCACATACTGAAGTATGCGGAATTGTCACCATCAGCAGGCGTGAAGGGCACTTGCAAGGTAACCTTGCCATCCATGAAATCAGTGATCTGCTCATCCGTCTTTGTAGACTTCAGCGTCACAGAGATTCCACCGCGGACATCCTTGCTCTTAATAGCTGCCTTCTGGGCATCATTCAGATTATCGAGTTCTGTGTTCTTGAGCGTCAGAGTGAGGTTGGTTCCCTCAACCTGCTCGCTGACAGCCTGCATGGCCTTATGATTGAATCTCACAGTTCCGGTTCTAAGCTTGATTACCAGCGATTCTGTGTCAACTTCTGCCTTCTTGGCAATCGACAGGATCTGTTCCATTATCTTAACCGGCATCACGACGTTTTTCGCATCGATTTCCACACCGGTCAAGTCAATGACCACATCGTTGACACCCCGATCACCGCCTATGAGCTGTGCCATCTGCTTAGAGCTAAACGATACGATGGTTACTGTATCGCCCTCCAAAACAACCTCCAGCTTGATGCTGTTATCGCCGCTGGACACGGGGATCTCCACCGTCTTGTGCTCAATCCATTTTGCGGTCAGGTTAAGGTCGCGGGTTACGGGGTTATCCAGGAACACCCACTCCTTATCGCCTTCGTACCATGCGACGAACTTATAGTCCTTCTTGGTGGGCTCTTCCTCCGGAGGCAGCAGATCCTTGTCTGCAGGCGTCAGAGCAGTAGTCTTCACGCCGTCCACATCGTAGGTGACTGTGTGGGTATGCTGTGTAATCTTCACATTGTCCAGATAGAGCGATGTATCACCGGCGCCACCGGGCCACTGGATTCTGAAGTGCGTCTGCAGATCCGTATCCAGAATGCTGTGGGTCAGGGCGCAGGTCCATTCTTCAGGCTCAGTCTCTGTATCCCGGTTCCAAACCTTAATAAAGGTGCCACCTTCGACACGCATGACCTTGACCGACTGCCAGATATCGCGCTTGCCTGTAGTCTTGTGATACATGGTGCTGTCAACCGCCTGGTTGACACCCACAGAAATTCTGTTGGGGTTCTCAATGTTGGAAGCCTCAGACAGCAATCTCATGGGACGGTACTGGAACCGAACGCCTTTCTCTGTCAGGTTGACGAAGCTGTGGATCTCGTTGCTGCCATCTACCCGCAGGTCATTCTGCCAGAGGGTGAATGCCAACTGCTTATCGACGGTAAACAGCACATCAAACTGCGCTGTATAGTTACCGTAAATGGGCTCCTTGGACAGGATCCAGCCGTTACCGTTGGTGATCTCCAGATACTGGTTTCCTGTAGCATCCTTTACGATGTTATACAGAACATCACCGCTCATCTCATCATCCTTACCGACACCGTCCTTGAACGGGGTAAAGCTGCCGTTGTTGTTTCCGGACTTATGGGCTTCCCAAAGCGCATCCTTACCGGCAGTATACTTTTCCTCTTCAAAGTCTTCCCAGAGGACCAGATCTCCCAGTTCCTTTTCGGTAAGCTCCGTGGGAGGCGGTGTGACGGTAACTTCACAGGTGCTCTCCAGCAGACCGCTGACGCTCATGGTGATCGTGGTAGTACCCACCTTCAACGGTGTGACGACACCGGTCTTTTCATCCACGGTAGCGACTTCCGGATTGCTGGAAGTGAAGATAAGCTCTGCCGTTGCCGGCTGGACAGAATAATTCAGTTCCAGTCTGGAAACGCCGAGAATCGTAGAAGCACTTTCCTCCAAGGAGGCGAAGAACTTTGCGGAAACGATCACGTCCTTCAGGATCGCGCCGTCACCGGTAATGATCGGTTTCTCAGCAGTTTCATTCTTCAGCAGATAGATACTCCACTTTTCCGGTTTTTCGTCACCCTGCCAGATCTTCACAAAGCTGTGGCGACCCATAGCCTTGAACAGGATGTTGGTGGGCTTGTTCAGTTCGAACTCACCGGCGGGGATCTCGAATGTACCGGAGACCGTTTGAATGGTCACAACGCCGTCTGCCTTTGTGAACTCAACAGTAGCTGTGATGGTATGAGAACCATACACCTTCACATCAGCGGGGATCGCGTCTGTGTCAGACAGCGTCACATCCTCGTCGCTCTGATAGATGATGGTATCATTACGCATGGACAGCTCCAACGGCAGCCACTTATCCTCTGTGGGATCCACCATGGAGATGACAACAGAGCGGTAATGGACATCGTAGCCGATAACCACCACGTCACCGTTGGCATTGACCGCACAGGAGGGGTCGCCCACGTCATGGGCTGCAGTGTTCGCAGAAGCGTAGATCACTTCTTTACGGGTATCAGACCAGTCACTGTTGACATAGAAGACCTTACCGAAGGTCTGTCTGGGACTGGCTGTGCCAGACCAGGTTACGAATACGCGTTCTTCATCCAGAATGGTGAAGCCAGGCTGACCGATGGTTCCGTCTTCGTTACCGACCAGCTCCCAGGTCGCGCCCCGGTCATAGGATTTCGCTACCTGACCGTTGGTACGGCAGTAACAATATACCACATCGCTGTCGGGATCCGGTGCGACCAGAGAGATCTCATTAAAGGTGGTGATCTCTTCCGGAATCAGGTTGGGAATGACATGGGTAGCCTTCTGCACCCACTGATGGGCTCTTACATCCCATTTCAGACGGATCGCGTACCGGTCCGGGCTGTAAGCAGGCATCAGGATCTCACCGTCGGAGAAGGAGGTGATGTCGCCACGCTTAGCATGGGCGGTTTCGATCATCAGAGGTGTATTCCAGCTATAGGTTCCGTTGGCATTTCTCATGCCGGTCAGCAGCCACAGCGCGTTAGTAACCTTACCGTACGAGTCAAAGTAGTAAGTCCAGAAGGTAACCAGGAGAACATCATCCTTAACTCCGTCACCGTTGAAGTCAATATCCGCGGTGCCCAGGTTGGGGTCACGGGGATCCATACAGATGATGTAATTCTCATCTTCGGCTGCGCCGATACGGGAGTAACGGTCGTACACCTGACCAACACCCCACTGCTCCAGCAGGAAGTCATCTATCCGCAGGATCGGATTGTCGTAATTCCAGGTGTAGCCGTTATCGGTGCTTTCAAACAGGACTACCTGAGCCTGACCTTCCTCAGCCGCCTCATAGGGGTTGTTGGCTGCGCTGGAGTAGGTTGTGGGCGAATGGTGGTGCGCCTCATAGGCAGATGCGACCATCACGCCGGATTTCAGTGTCTTAATGTCGGGGAAGTGGAGCTTCAACGGAGGTTCCACCTGAATGGATGTGACTACCTGCTCCTCGTTCATTTCCTCGGCTTTTTGGGTCTCCGGAACTGTCTGATCAGCAGGAATACCGTCCATAGTAGTGGATGTGTTTACAGCAGTGATGACCTTCTTCAGATCGCTGGAAGCATAGACATATTTAGACTCATCTTCCGCAATCACATTATCGGCAGCGGTGCTGTTCTTGCCGTAATTGTAGTCGACCTTGCTGGTGTTGATGAACTTATCAACCTCAGCAGCAGAGATCTTGGAGGACAGATCCAGCTTCACGCCCCAGCCGCCTACATGGAAATCATCATACAGGGTCTTCAGCACGGTCATAGACGCAGCCAAACGGCCAATATCGAAGCTCAAGCTTATACCGTTACGGGTCAGACCTCTGTCATGACCGGTAGTCATACGAAGCTCCTGGATCGTCGTGGCAGTGGAAATATAGCCATCGATACCCCAGTTGATACCGGAGATCTCATCGGTAGCACCCAGGTTGTTGGGGTTGCTGCTGCTAAACAGTCCGTTACCGATCAGATACTGCTCTACCATATCGTAGGAGCAATTATACTGAATGTTGGGGTTGGTATTGTAGTAGTACTTAAACTTGAAGCCCGGTCCGTCATTGAGGCTGATGAAACGGCTCTGGATGGACCAGATCACGTTCCAGTAAAGCTTTGCCTTAGGCTGCACGTCTTCCAGATAGTCGATAATGTACTCCAGGTCACCGCCGTAAGCGCCGCGGATACCTTGGGCAATAATATCCGGGTTGATGATAATGACATCCCAACTCTTAGACTCTACCACTTCCGTAATGGTTGCTTCCTTCTTGGCAAGCAGCATTTCACCGTTCTTGGGATCTGCTGTATACAGGTTGTAGTAGGGCTCATCATAGCTCAGGTTGAAAGCATTGTCACGGACGGAATCCAGACCGTTGCACAGAGCAGCCGTCTCGATTCTGAAGTCAGCAGCATAAGCCAGCTGGCTCAGATACATGACGCTGTCACGGCCCAGAGAGCTGCCCAAGGACAGGACTCTCAGGAAGGTCGGGCCAACCTGCACCTTAGTGGATGCAAAGTAACGGGTTTCCGTGCCATCTGCATTGAGCAATTTGGCCACGATCAGGGCTGTGCCGAGACCGGTATAGGTCAGCTTGCCGTTACCGTCCACCTTAACGACTGTTTCATCGCTGGAAGTCCAACGCAGCTTATAGTTAGGCACCTTAGCCGCAACATCAGCCTTGACTGTTGCGCTCAGCTGCTTGCTGGCGCCGACGCTGCCTTCCTTGACCTTGATATCACTGCCGATGCTCATGCCGTTGGCATTTGCCACGATCATATCCACCGTGTAGCTGATACCCGTTTTGTTGCCACGGATATCCATCAGGGTCATGGTCAGCTTGGTTGTGCCGCTGGACAGGGTCGTATCCGCAACATCTCTATAGCCTGCCGTAAGCACACCGCTTCTGTTGGTATAACCCAGTTCCTTATTCGCAAGCTCATACTTGTATGCAGGAACAGGAAGCTGCGTGTTGATATCACCGGCAGGAACTGTGGTCATCATCTCGCCGGGAACCGCAGTCACGGCATCCTGCATGGTCAGAACGACCTTCTTGGAGATCAGCAGGTTGTCGATACGGATCACATCCGTGCGACCTGCCTTACCAACGTTGTTGATACGGATGATACTGGACTCTGCCATGACCTCAGGATTGATGCTGGGAGTGCTCAGAGTAGCTGTCAGCTTGGAAGCTACTTTGCCAGTCTCCCAAATGGACAGGGAGATCTCGCCTTCCTTGTAGCTGCACTCCATGGTGTACCAGACATCATAGTCCATGGTGAACTTGGTGCCGTCATCGTTCTTAACCTGCGAGCTCTTGCCAAGCAGGCTATCCTGGACCCGCGCGCCCTGGTCCTCACCGGGAACGATATAGGCCTGGACATTACCGCCCAGAGAGCTGCCATGGAACAATGTCACACCCAGAACAGGTCTTGCAGTCTGTCCGGAAACGAACCGGAAGTCCATCTGAACGGAATAAGGCCCAGAGAACGTAGTCTTGGAACGCAGCATATTCTGCATTCCGTTAACAGACTTCAGCTCCAAATACTTGCTCTTGGCAGTTCCGCCAATGCTGTACTGGGAATACTTCCCATCCGCCTGGGTGCCATGATAGCTGGTTACGATATCCGACCAGTAAGGATATGCGTTCTTGTCGTTACTGCTAATAACAGCGTTGTAGAAAACATCTGTTCCCGTTGTAAAGCTTTCGAAGTCTTCTTCGAAGATCTCCCACTTCTGATACTCAGTAGGATCATACTCGTACAGATAGCCTTCTTTGCCGGTGTCCAAAGTGACAGTTTTGCAGAGAGTTCTCTCATCTGTCACCTTCAGTCTGGTGTTGGACAGAATGCTGGCGCCGTCGGTCAACTTGCCGAGAACGGCGTAAGAAGATCTCATGCCGACACCGGCAATCACTGCGTTGCCGGAGATATTGATGACGCCGGAGTAGTACAACCGGATATGGACTTCACCACTGTCTCTGCAGTTGTTGTCCTTTACCGTACCGCCGGACATATTGAATACGCCGATTTC
>JAZNLP010000038.1:0-11121 GCA_045579165.1 Faecousia sp. | reverse complement strand
TTGTGACCCCAGAGGTCTTCCAAAAAGCACAGGAGATCATGGATTCCCGGAGAACCAAATATGACTCCGGTGAACCGTTCAGAGACGCCAGGTATAGTTCCAAGCATGTGTTCTCCACGCTCATCAAGTGTGAACATTGTGGCAGGTCCTTCACCCGGAAGACCTATACATATGTGAACACCCGGGTATACTGGCGATGCGTTACCAACGATCAGTATACTGCTGAGAAGTGCGATAACCGCGTGATTCTGGATGAGCCGGAACTGATAGAGGAGCTTCGCAAATACTTTGCCTCCTTGATAGAGGATAAGGACATTTTTGTGGCAAGCATTTTGGAAAGCCTGGATAAACAAATTCCGGAAGCACAGAACCCGGAACAGGCCAAGCAGGAAATTGAGTCCAAGCGGAAGAAGCTGCTTGCGAAGAAAGAACGCTATCAAGAAATGTATGCCAATGATCTGATCAGCATGGCAGAGCTGAAAGACAAGCTTGCCGGCATTGCGGAAGAACTGAAGGCTGTGGATTTGAATTTGGAACAAATCGCCCAGTCGGCGCAGATCATCAGCAACGCAGAGCAAATCATTCAGCAATACCGTCAGGAGATCCTTCGTTTTTTGGAATTAGAAACCGTTACCAACATGGATATGCGCCGGATTATTGACCATATCTCGGTCAATAAAAAAGGCAATGTCCGTGTGGTACTGAAGAAATTTGAAGATATGGCAGCCGCCTAAATCCACCTAGCGAATTGGTGTCCGTGGTGGAGGTGCTGGATCCCATGGTCCTGTGCTCCAAGGTCAAAGAAGTTGACGACTGCGGCTGCAAGGAAGAGTTGGCCGTTCAGATCCCCGAAGCTATCCGGGATCTGTTCGACGATGTTCTGGTCTTCTCCGGAGATCGCCGGCGGCTGTATGTGACCTTGGGTCAGTTCTCCATCGTCCGCCTGGAGCGGGACGCACAGCTGATCGTCCCTGTGGTCGACTACAGCATCCCCACCAAGGAATGCTGCGAGGTCCCCGGTTGCGCCGAAGATCCCTGCGAAATGTTCTCCCGGATTCCTTTCCCTGCCCAGCAATTTGCTCCCGCCGGCTGCGACTGCAACTGCGGGTGCGGCGCAGGAAAGCTGGATACCGATCCCGGCCCTGTCTGCGGCTGCGACAATTAAAAATTCTTCCGCCGGAGCAACCTCCGGCGGTCTTTTTTGTATCAGCATCTATATTATGACACATAATAAGGCAAAACCAGCAAGGAAGGTGCATATACACCATGAATAAGCGCGGCAAGCAGAGTTTTGTTCTGCCTCAAATGCCTGTGATCACCGCTTGGGCCAGCGTTGCAGGCAAAAAAGAATCGGAAGGGCCATTGGCCCGGAACTTTGTTGTAACCTCACAGGATACCTATTTCGGACAAAAAACCTGGGAGCAGGCAGAAAAGCAAATACAAAAGACGGCTCTGGATACTCTGCTGAAAAAGGCAGAGCTGAAGCCGGATCAGATCGGCGCTGTTTTCTCCGGTGACCTGCTGAATCAGTGCATCGGTTCTTCTTTCACCCTGCGAAATACGGGCATCCCCCATATCGGCCTGTACGGCGCCTGCTCTACCATGGCAGAAAGCCTGCTGATGGCGTCCATGGCTGTTTGCGGCGGTTTTTCGGACAAGGTGGTGGCCATGACCTCTTCCCATTTTGCCTCCTCTGAGCGGCAGTACCGGTTCCCTCTGGGCTACGGCGGGCAACGTACTCCCACTTCTCAATGGACCGTGACCGGCTCCGGCGCAGCCTTGGTCTGTTCCGCCGGAACAGGCCCCAGGATCAAAAGCTGCACCATCGGCACCGTGACGGATCTGGGGATCAAGGACGCCAACAACATGGGCGCTGCTATGGCGCCTGCGGCTTATGATACCATCCGGGCGCATTTTGCGGATCTGAACACCTCAGCGGACGCCTTTGACCTTATCGTCACCGGGGATCTGGGTCATGTGGGTATGGAGATTCTGCTGGAGCTTGCCCGGAAAGACGGCATATCTCTGGGTGGGAAGCTGACTGACTGCGGCACGATGGTATTCGACCGGGAGAAGCAGGATGTCCATGCCGGCGGCTCCGGCTGCGGCTGCAGCGCCATCACCCTTTGCTCCCAGCTTCTTCACAAACTGGACAAGGGTAAACTGAAAAACATCCTTTTCTGTGGCACAGGCGCTCTGCTTTCCCCCACTTCCACCCAGCAGGGACTGCCGATCCCTGGGGTTTGTCACGCGGTATCCATTACCGGTAGGGAGGGTTAACATGGAATTTTTGAAAGCTTTTTTGATTGGCGGCGCGCTGTGTCTCATCGGCCAGATCCTCATTGATAAAACAAAGCTTACGCCTGCAAGAATTTTGGTCAGCTATGTGGTGATCGGTGTCTTTCTCGGCGGTGTCGGCGTTTATCAGCATTTGGTAGATTTCGCCGGCGCAGGCGCTACCGTTCCTCTGACCGGCTTTGGCCATACCCTGGCAAAAGGTGTCCGGGAGGCGGTGGATCAGGACGGATTCCTTGGGATTCTTACCGGCGGTCTGAAAGCCACCGCCGGTGGGATCACCGCCGCTGTGGTCAGCGGTTTGATCGCCAGTTTGATTTTTAAAGATAAGGATAAATCATAAAATCCGGGGAATGCTACCATAGCGGCAACGCCGCGAAAAGAACGCTTGGAGGAAGAGTCATGAACAACAATAAGAACCAGAACCAGAACAATCAGAACCAGAACAACCAGAACCAGAACAACCAGTATCAGAACAACCGCTAAAGAAGCATCGGGCACACTCAAAAGAGTGTGCCCGAAGTTTTTATTCTTCATCCAAACTGACAAACCTGTCAAGGCAGAAGAAATACAGCAATGTTTTCTTGACCGGCAGGCAGAATATCCGCTCCAGCGCCCGGGCGTAGGTTTGGATCTGGGGACGGTAGCGCTCCGCAGCCGACCCGATCGTTTCCGGTGTCACCCGGTCTGTCTTAAAGTCCAAAACCGTGATCCCGTCCGGCTCTTGCAGCGCACAGTCCACAACGCCCTGAAGCAGGATCTGCTCCCCTTCCAGTTCCGGCGAGATGTCCGATCCCGCATCCAAAATTGAGAACTTAAATTCCCGCAAAACCTGGCCGCCGGCACAGAGCTTCTCTCCCTGCTCCGATCGGAAAAATGCATTGAGCTTTTCACAGTCCACCAGCTGTGCCTGCTGATTTGTGAGGAAGCCTTTCTGCACCAGCCTGTCAACTTCCTGCCGGATCGATAGGACACTTCCGCAGTTTTCGTAGCGAATGTACTGCATCACCCGGTGGATCACATTGCCAAGAACCGTTCCTCTGGTATCTTCCTCAATAAATGCGGGCTTGCGCCAGATATGGGGTCGTTCCTTGACCCGGCGGGTGTGCTCTGCGGCTTCCTCGTCCTTCTGCCTGCCCTTTTGCTGTGTGGCAGTCTGCTTGGAAGGGGTCTGGGTGGCCATTTGGTGACCGTAAGTAAAAGAAAGACCCTTTCTGACCTGTTCCAGCGCCTCTTGGGGCATCTGCTGCAGCTGCCTCTTGGGTCTGCTGCAGGTATCCTCTGTCTCCGGTGCTTCCTGCGCCCGGATCAGCCACGGATACTCACCCAAGCGGGTCTCCGCCGGTCTTGCGCCGAAATTGAACAGCTCCCCTGCCTCTGTACGCAGAAGTGCCGCCATCAGCACCCAATCACCGGGGCATACCGCATCCCGGGTCAGCAGTTCCCTGTCACCCATGTCCATACGGGCGGCGGTCTGCATAAGATCCTTTTGCAAGGTGCCCGAAGCATAGGTCATGATCAGCCGGTCTCTTGCCCGGGTCAGAGCCACATACAGCACCCGCATCTCTTCCGACAAGCTGTCAGAAGCGATCTTTGCGGCAATCGCCCGCTTGGCAACGGTAGGATAGCGCACACGGTTGCGGCGATCCACGGCGGTCAGACCCAAGCCCAGATCCTGATCGCAAAGCACCTGTCCCCGGGTGCTCTCCCGGTTAAATACCCGGGACAGCCCGCTGACAAATACCACCGGAAACTCCAGTCCCTTGGACTTGTGAATACTCATCAAGGTGATAGCGCCCGGCGCTGTCTGCTCCCCTGCCATGATGAGGCCCTTTTCTTCCATAGCATCCAGATGCTCCAAAAACTGCTCCAGATCCCTTGGGCCGTTGGCTTCAAAGGCAACCGCCAGCTGATAAAATGCCTGCAAATTGGTGCTGCGGGTATCGCCGTTTTCTTTGGCAGCATACAGGCTGTCTATGCCGGTTTGGAGAAATACTGTCTGGATCAGCTGGGTCAAGGTAAGAAGTCTCGCCTGCTGCCGCAGGTATTGAAGCGTCTTGAGAAAACTTTCTGCCTTCTGAGACGGATCTTTCAGCAGTGCATCATACACGCTGCCCCGGCGCTGCTTACCCCGGAATGATGCCAGATCATCCGCCGTAAAACCGAAAACAGGACTGCTCAGTACAGCGATCAAGGGAATATCCTGTCTGGGATTGCTGACCGTCTGTAAAAGTGACCAAAGCACGGTGATCTCCTCTGCTTGGAGAAGATCTTCTCCGCCGCCGCTGACACAGCGTCTGCCCCGGCGTGCCAAGGCTTCCCGGAATGCTCCGGATGTTGAACCGGGTGACCGAAGCAAGATCGCGATATCCTCCGGTCGGATACTGCGAATATCCTCTCCGTCCCGGATAAAGTGGCTGCCGTCCAGAAGTTCTTCGATTCGCTGAGCTACCAGCTCCGCTTCCTCCCGGTACTGATCCTCCCGAACCGGTACTGTCCACAGCTCCACCTCCGGCTCTCCCAAAGGCGCATGGGGAAAGCCTTCCTGCAGGGCGTCTTCCTCGCCATAACGCAGGCCGCCCACATCCGGCGACATGCAGGTCTCAAACACATCATTGACGCCTGCAAGCACCGCTCCGCCGGAGCGGAAATTCTTGGACAGCAGGATCTTTCTTCCCTGCCCGGGCAGCGCCTCCTCCGCAGGGGCATAGGCGGCGTACTTTTCCAAAAAGATTCCCGGATCCGCAAGCCGGAACTGGTAAATGGACTGCTTCACATCGCCCACCATAAAGCAATTCTGGCGTTTTTCCGTCAGAGCCGAGAAGATCGCATCCTGAACGGCGTTGGAATCCTGATATTCGTCCACCAGGATCTCCCGGAATCTGGCGCCGATCTCCGCCGCTGCCGCAGTAGGGCCGCTTCTGCTGCGGCCAAGGAGCAGATCCAGCATCTTATGCTCCAGATCTCCGAAATCCACCACACGGCGGCTGCGCTTATATTGATCGTACGCTTTCCCAAACTGCCGAACCAGCGCCACCAACCCCCGCAGGGCAGGCAGGCTCTGCTGCATATCCCCAACCAGAACTTCACTGGGATCGCTGAAGCTTCGCAGCTTTCGCTCCACGCCCTTTTTGCAGGCATCCCGAACAGCTTTGATCTGCTCCACAAGCTGAAGGTCGGAACACTTTTTGGAAAAGCGGAGTGATCCGTAATCGATATTCTTTCTCTGCACCACTTGATCCCAAGTCGCGCTATCACACAGCCGTTGCAGCTGCGCCACCGTATTGTGCAATAGCTGCGCGGGTTTTTCCATGTCTTGCGCCATTTCCGCCCGCTCTGCACAGGCAGTCATAGCCTGGATCTGCAATCGCAGATACGCCTTCATGTCCGCCAAAAGATATCTGCCCCAGAGTGTCTGTGCAACATCCTCCAGGCCCTCAACGCCGGCACTTTCCACACAAGCATCCAGCCAAGATTCCGGCTGAATGTGGCACCGGGCGCTGTCATAGACCTTTAGGATAATGTCCGGCAGAAGCCGGTCATCCCGGCCCATGCCCTGGGTATCCACAAATGACTGAAGATCTGTGTCCTCGGATATGGTTTCATAAGCCTTGTCCAGAACCCGGTTCAGCACATCGGCACGCAGCTGGCGGCACTCATTTTCATCCGCCACCCGGAAATCCGGAGGGATATCCACTATGTAGGCATGTTCCCGGAGAATATCGCCGCAAAATGCGTGGACGGTAGATATTTTCGTCAGGTACAGCCTTTGCAGCTGCCGCTGCAGGTGACGGTTTTGGGGATCTTCGGCAATCCGTTCTGTTAGCTTCGCCGCGATCTTGCCCCGAAGCTCCGCCGCGGCAGCCTTGGTATAGGTGATGATCAGAAAATCATCCAAATTGGCAGGGTTTGCCGGGTCAGTCAGATAGCCCATCAGCCGGTCCACCAAAACCTTGGTCTTTCCCGAGCCGGCTGCCGCGGAAACCAGAAGCTTCCCGCCCCGGTTCTCCACCGCCATTTTCTGTTGCGGTGTCAGCTTTTCAGCCACGGCTATCCACCTTCCTTTCCACTTCCTCCCAAAACTTCTGGGAAGTGACCTTCTCAAAATTGCGTCTGTCGGTCACAGTCTGCTTTCGGCAGACCGCTGCATACGGGCAAAAACTGCAGGCATCATGGGCAGTACCCCGGGTGTAGGGATTTGCCGCCACATTTCCGGACGCGATCTCGTCCACCATGCTGTGCAGCAGGGAAAACACATACGCTTCCAGCAGCTTCAGCTGCTCCCGATCTGCCAGATCGCCGCTGAGACTGCCGTCTTTTTTCCGGGTGCAGCAAAGGCGTACCGGCTGGTCTGTGGGTTCCATAGCTTGCAGAACCTGCTCGTCATGAAGGAGCAAGCCTTTCCGTTTCCACTCTTTTAGCCGTGCCTGCTCCGCTTCCTCATCGGTCATGCGCCCGTCTCCGGCGATCAGCGGCGCCCGGGCAGGAAAATACTGCACGCCGGCAGCAACGGGATGCTCACCCAAAACAGCCGCGCCCTCTCGCTCCAGCGCGAACAGGTACAGCAGCATCTGCAATCCCACACCGCAAAGAATGTCGCAGTAATCAAAATCCTTCTTTCCGGTCTTGTAGTCCACGATCCGGAAGTAGTTCTGGCCGTTCTCCTGCCAGACATCCACCCGGTCCACAAAGCCCCGCAGCACCGCGCCCATTTGCTCTGTGCCCACATCGATGGCTTCAAGTCCGCCCTGCACTCCAAAGGCCAGCTCAAAAGCCTCCGGCAGGAATTTGGAATCTTTCAATTCTTTCCACAGCTCCGCAACTACCAGTTCCAGCTCCTGCTTATGCCTGTGGAAAAGCCAGGCACTGCGTTGGGAATCCAGCTGACTGAACCGCTGGGCGGCGTATTCATCCGAATAGGCAAATGCAAGCTCCATGGTCTGCTCTATAGAGACCTTTGCAAATCCGCCCAATTCCTTAACCTTACGGACAGTCTGCTCCAGCACCGCATGGACATAAGTACCGAATTCTGCCGGGTCTACCGTCGCTTCCTTGCGCTCTTTCGCCCGCAATCCGTATTTCAGGAAATAGGACATCCGGCATTCCGCCTGCCGGTCGATCTGGGAAGCAGACAAGTTCAGCTTCTCCCCATAAAGGGTACGAACATTCTCGGGAGAGACCGTTCCCCAGTCATGGGAAAGCCGTTTTCCGGCATCGGCATACTGCTCCCCAAGTCCAAGCGCTTCCGCGGCAGACATTTCCTGCCAACGGCTGAGCCAATAGGCTGCCTCCCGGGGATCTGCCGCAGCGGTCACCGGGCCGGGTTCGCCCATGACCTCGCCACCGGCCATCTTCGCCAGCCGGGAATACATATACGACGGCTGCGATGTGCAGCAGGACACGGTAACCGTCTCCTCCGCGCCGCAAAAAACACCGTAAATTTCCGCAAATTCCGCCTGCAGACCTTCCTGGGCGCCACCGGTCAAGGGAATATCCATCGCCCGCAGCGCCACCCGCTCCTGATCCGTCAGAACGCCGGTGCTGCCGCCGTAACCCGGTAGCGATCCCTCTTCTGCGCCCAACACGATCAGGTGCTTCGTCTGCTGGCAGCGCATGGCGCTGACCGAGCCTGCCATCACCGCATCCAGTACCGGTGGGATCGTTCCCACATCGTACTGTCCCAGCAGCAATGTCAGCAGCCTTGTAAACACCTCCGGCTCCCAAACCGTCTGCCCCAGCACATCATACATCTGCTCTAAGGCGGAGAGCAATATCTCCCACAGCTGATTCATGATCTGAGCATTACGGTTGTCCCCTTCTTCGTCCAGCTTACGGGCAAGCGCATCCATGCGCTGTGCTAAGCGGATATCTTCCAGAAATCCGTACAGCGCCTGCACCTGCTGCTGGAGATTTTTGGCGTTTTGAAAATGGGTATACAGTTCCTCCAGAGGCTTGATGGCGCATCTTCTGGCGCTCTCCAGCATCTCCAGCCGCGCGTTTGCCTCCGGTGTCCAATCTTCTCCCAGTCCATCGGGATGCTTCTGCCAGGGCTGTAGCCATTGCTTGCCCCGGATGCCCCAAAGGATCACATAGTTTTCCACCCAGTCGCAGGTGTCCGGATCCAGGGGCGACAGGCAGGATTTGAGGTAACGCAGCACAGCGCGCTGCTCAAACCCACCCAAAGCAGCATCCAGCGCCGACAGCACGGTTGCCACCACGGTCTTTTGCAAAATGTCCTCTGTTCCGGACAAATACAGCGGGATATTGCACCGGTCAAACACCAGCTTTAGCACATCGCCGTACTGCCCCATATCGGAACAGACCAAACTGATATCCCGATACCGGCAGCCGCCCTGCACCAGCTCCATCACCTGCCGGGCAGCGCAGGACACCTCCTGCCAGAGAGAATCCGTCCGCCGGGCAGTAAGGATCTGGGAAAATTCGCCCTCTTCCGGCAGCTTCCCCTGAAACAGCGCCGTGCTGATCTTGGTGATCCCATTTTCGCGCCCGGGCAGCATTTCGATCTCCACCGGCACGCCAGCCTGCTTTGCACAGCGGATCAGCTGGGATGCGGTGTCTACCGCTTTCTCAAAAGCGAGGGATGCAGAATCCACCTTATCACAGTTTAAGCCCACGGTGACACAGGCAGACACGCGGATCAGATGATCCAGGATCGCCATGTGCTGCCGGGTAAAATCCGGAAAACCGTCTATGTAAAACACATGATTTTCGCCGAAATCTCCATCCTCCAACTGCTCCAGCAGCCAATTCATCTGGTCTCTGGGGTCACGCTTTCCGTTGGCGCAGATACTGTCATACCCTTCCAGAAGCAGCGACAGCTCCTCCAGCTTCTGGGCAAACGCGCCCTCTGCACGGCAGGAGGCATTTTTGAGGTCTGCAGGCGTAATGCAGCAGCGCTTAAATTCATCCACCGCATCCACAAGTCCAGATAGAAACTCCGGCTTGGTCTCCACCGCGGCGTATGCCTTCAGCCGGCTGTGCAGCTGCCGGGCAGCTGCTGCCATGGCAACTACACGACCGCCATTATCCATACAGGTTTCCACCGGACAGCCCATACTGTCCGCCACCCGCTGGGTAAGCCGGGGGAACGACAGCACCTGGGCAAAACGGCTGGCAGTATCTCCGGCAGTAACGCAGAGTCTGCGCTCCATATCATGGCTGATAAGCTCGGGAACCAGCAGAATTCGTCCGTCCTGCTGGGCAGTCACATCCGCAGACACCCGGGCAAGTATTTCATTTCTGACGCAGATCCAGTCCTTGCTAAGCAGCAGCCGAAGCATAGGTACGCACCCCTTTATCTTTCTTTTCTACATCATATCACACAAACTGTCCAATTAACAGCCACAATTAACCCCAAAACAGGAAATTTTCCAGCCATCCAAGGCAATCCAGGACAAAAAACCGAATCTCATAGGGCTTTTCGCCGGTAAGAGAGCCGGTCAAGGTGTCAGAGAATCCCGCTCCCGCGGCAGTATCCTCAAAGCCGTCGGTAGTTGCGCTCATGCACAGAGACGGAAACACCACGCACCACCAGTTTTTGCCCGCGCCCTCTCCGATGGTGATCCGCAGGGATTCATACACCCCCGCAGGCAGAGAGAAGGTGTCATACTCTCTTGTAGGGAACGCCTCTTGACCCAGCGTGACCACCGCGGAGTCTGACTGCTCCGCTTCTGCCAGCTCACGGTTGGCAACAGCTTGGATATTGGGAAGATTGTCCTGAAGCCATGCTTTTGCCTGCTGGGTATCCATATCCCCAGGCATAGCAGACTGAAGATAGGTCACCACCGCATCCTTTACCTGCAGCTTGACCTGCTGATCCTGCATATCGTCAGAATTTGCCACCACATGCAACCGGATCAGCTCCTTGCTCAGGTGCTGGCGGTCTGCGATCACAGACATACTCCAAAGTATCGTCCCCAACAGGAAACAAATACCGAAAAGCTTTGCTATGTTTTTCATAAAAAACACCGTCCATACTGAAATACTTCCAGTATGGACGGCAATCGGCAAAATTATACAGGCTTGGCAATAAAAACCTGGGGATAGTTGTCTTTCAGCATACCGCACACTACAGCGGCATACTCAAAGTTGGGCATAATAGCAAACACCGCAGAACCGGAACCGGTCATCTGCTGCCCCAAAGAACCGTAGGAATTGCAGATGGACTTGATATAATTCAGTTCCAAATGTTCTTCTGTGACTACGGGATCGAACACATTGTAAACATTTTCCGCAATCGCCCCCAGATCTCCTGCCAGGATGGCGCTTTCCATCGCCTGATGATTGGGCCGTTTCGCGATCGCCCGCTCATCCAGCTTGCGGTACAGCTCCGGTGTGGAAGCGGAAAAATCCGGCTTGCAGACAACAAACACACACTCCGGCATGTCCGGCAGCTTCCGAAGCCGCTCGCCACGACCCTCAGCCACAGCTGTGCCGCAAAGGGTGCAGAAAGGCACATCGCTGCCCACTTGGGCGCCCAATTCCGCCAGAGCGCCGATGGAAAGAGGCTCACCGTAATGCCGGTTCAGCGCCCGGAGCACTGCCGCAGCATCCGCGCTACCGCCACCCATGCCCGCCTGGGCAGGGATGCGCTTTGTGATCCGGATCTCAAGACCGTCCGGCTCTTTGCCCATGGCATCCAGATACACCCGGGCAGCCTTCCAAGCAAGATTGCTGCTGTCTGTAGGTACATCCTCCCGGTCACATTTCAGACACCAGGGTTTCCCGGTATCCACATCGATCTCAATATCGTCCCGAATGGAGATGGTCTGCATCACACTTTTCAAATCGTGATAGCCGTCGTCG